>DATDVH010000001.1:0-9165 GCA_035290045.1 Patescibacteria group bacterium
AACAATGTATGGCGTTTAACACCAAATACAATCAACGCAGATTTCATCAGGCGTTAGGGTATAAAACACCTGCTGAATATGTTATATTACAAGTTGAAAAACAAACTCATCAACTGTATCGTATGTATAGGTCCTGAACAAA
Source organism: Patescibacteria group bacterium (assembly GCA_035290045.1). Classification (GTDB taxonomy): domain Bacteria; phylum Patescibacteriota; class Microgenomatia; order UBA1406; family HO2-37-13b; genus DATDVH01. The sequence goes on from DATDVH010000001.1 coordinate 143, forward strand.
ATATTGACATATAATAAACAGTGTACTAAACTGTTTTTATGAACAGTAAGCAAAAGGGTTCTTTAGCTGTTGCACAATGTATTGCTAAGTTATATTTAATGGGTTATGAAGTTTTACTTCCTATTGGCGACAGAAATGCTTATGATTTAGTTTTTGATGATGGTAAGGAGTTATATAAAGTACAAGCTAAATATGCAGGATTAACATCAAGAGGAAAATGCGTGGCAGGATTGAGGATAACCGGTGGAAATCAAAGTTATAATTACGCAAAAAAATATAATAACGACGCGTTCGATTATCTATATATTTATACAGCTGATAATCGACATTATTTAATTCAATGGAAAAAAATTAAAGTACGTAATGAAATATCTGTAAATGATAAAAAATATAGAGAATATTTAATTTAAACCAGAGGTACCAAAGTGGCCAAATGGAGCTGACTGTAAATCAGCTGGCTTTAAGCCTACGGAGGTTCGAATCCTCCCCTCTGGACTTGAGATGCACGAGTATTTACTTATTTTATGATTTTCCCACCTGAAGTCATACCAGAGCTTAATTTTGCAAATTCAAAGAACATCAATGAGAACAGTATGACCATGATCAAAGGTGCTATGATTGAAAGATAGTTTTTCTTGCCTGGCTTATATCCACGAAGAAGGAGTGAATTGGTCACAACCGAGATAGATGAGAGAGCCATGGCAAGTCCAGCAAGCTCTGGTTTGAGTATGATCCCCAAGCCTGCAAATACTCTTGCCGCAATAGGGATTCCCATTACATTATAAAGAAGAGCAAAGAACATATTTTGTCTGATTTTATTCATGGTAGTTTTGGAAAGATCAAGGGCGTGTGCCACATCGCGTACATCATTTTTCATAATGACAATACCACCTGATTCAAGAGCTACGTCAGTACCTGATCCCATAGCAATACCCACATCTGCCTGAGCAAGTGCCGGTGCATCATTGATTCCATCTCCGACCATTGCTACTTTTTTACCTTCGTCTTGCAATTTTTTAATATTTTTTGCTTTGTCTTCAGGTAATACTTCAGCAAGAACATGTGTGATACCTACTTGTGCGGCGATTGCCTGTGCTGTTCGTTTGTTATCTCCTGTTATCATATATACGTCTATGCCGCGTTTTTTCAGTTTTTCTATGGCTTCTTTTGAAGTATCTTTCACCGTATCGGCGACGCCAATAAGACCTAATATCTCTGTTTTATTGGCGAGGATCATGACAGTTTTACCTTGTTCTTCAAGTCGGCTCATTTTACGGTTTATTTTTTCAACAGGAAGACCGATGACATCAGATACTAACTTACGATTTCCAAAATAATATTCTACCGCGTTGATAGTGCCGTACACTCCCTGTCCGGGAATGGCTTTAAACCCATTAACTACGTTCAAGTTAAGAGATATTTTTTCAGCTTCATTGCAGAGCGCCTCGGCTAATGGATGTTCTGATTGTTTCTCAAGTGAAGCGGTAATTGATAAGATTGCATCCTCATCTAACTCTCTGAGACTTTCTACATCAGTTACGATAGGTTTACCATTAGTAAGCGTTCCTGTTTTGTCAAAAACAATAGCGTTTATTTGACAAGCTGTCTCCAACGGCTCTCCTCCCTTAATTAAAAGACCATATTCTGCACCTTTTCCAGTCCCTACCATAAGAGCAGTTGGTGTCGCCAACCCAAGAGCGCATGGGCAGGCTATGACAATCACCGCGGTAAAAGCCATAAGTGCAAACGAAAGAGTTGATCCCAATATTAAGTACCAAATTATAAAAGTGACAATTGCAATCACTATAACTGTTGGAACAAACCATGAAGAAATCCTGTCAGCAAAAGCTTGTATAGGTGCTTTTGAACTTTGCGCTGTCTCAACTAATCTAATAATGTGAGCAAGAGTGCTTTCTGAACCGATTTTTGTTGCCGTAAACTCAAAACTGCCGTATTTATTTATAGTCCCGCCAATCACTCCTGCTCCTTCATTTTTTTCAACAGGGATACTTTCGCCTGTGATCATGGACTCATCCACTGCCGATGAACCTTTTATAATAATACCGTCAACCGGAATCTTTTCACCCGGTCTGACTATTATAGTATCGTTTTTTACGACTTCATCAATAGGGATATCTTTCACTTGACCATTTCTTATCACTCGTGCAGTTTTTGCCTGAAGTCCCATCAATTTTTTTATCGCATCAGATGTCCTTCCTTTTGTTTTTGCCTCAAGCCACTTTCCCAAAATGACAAACGTGATGAGAAAAGCGGCAGTTTCAAAATACAGTTCTGGTATTTTCTCTCCTCCAATCCCAATGAGAGAATTGGTATTGAAATAATACACACTATAATTGATCAAACTGTAAAAATAAGCAACTGATGTACCAATCGCGATCAAACTATCCATATTAAATGTTTTCATTCGCACAGCTGACCACATACCCTTATAGAAACCTTTTCCAATAATAAATTGCACAGGAGTTGACAGTATGAGAGAAATAATTCCAACAAACGGAAGGAAAAATACTTTACCCGGAATCCATGAGAGTAAGTCAAAGAGCATGAAATACACCATTGGAATACTGAGAAATAAACTGACAATGAATCTATTAAATACATTTTTCATCTCCTGTTTTCTTTTCTTCGCTTCAAACTGAGTGTCTTTATCATCAATAATTGTTGCTGAATATCCGGCTTTTTTAATCGTCTCAATAAGCGTTTCTATGGTAACTATAGATTCATCGTATGTGATCAATGCTTTTTCCGCAGAAAAATTAACATGAGTTTCTTTCACACCAGATACTTTATTGAGCGACTTTTCAATGATAAGAGCGCAAGAAGTACAATGCATTCCTGAAAGAGAGACATTCACTCTCTTTACACTAGTATCTGCTTTTATTTTTGAAGGATTTTTTTCCGAAGAGGTGATTTGTTTTACGTCAGAATTAGTTTTATGAGAATCATTCACTCCGTCTAAAAGGTGAATAAAGTTTTGCGATGTTACAAATTTTTGTATATAATTTTCGGCTTCAATTTCTTTTCCTTTTGGGATGATTATTTCAACTGATTTTTTATTATCTATTTTTCCTTGAAAAATCAATTTTCCTTCTTCATTTTCAACTACCTTGCCATCTGTGGTACTGTGCGATTGAAGCACTAATCTCATTGGATCTTTTGACATGGCTTCTTTTTTGATAAGTTCAATGAGCCCTGTATACCCGGCTTTTTTAATTGCGCCAAGAATATCATCATGAGTTATTTTCTCTCCATCAAATGCAACCATTCCTTTTCCGGTCTTATGATCAATAGTGACATCAGTCATGCCCGGGAGGGATGATAATTCATCTTTAATCAATATCTCACATGATTGACAGTGCATTCCTGTCACAGAAAAAGAAATATTTTTTTTCATATACCGCTTTCAGATGAAATTGCAACAACGTGCTTCATCTGTAAGCGACATAACCCTTCGTACGTTCATTTTGCCCTGTCTGCCGACAGGCAGGTTTGCAAACTTAAACTACGATGGGTATACCCGATTCACTATTTTATAATGAGTGTCTTGTAAAGCTTTTGTAACTTCTTGAGGATCAATGAGACGTAGAGCTATAATTGAGGTAAAACCATTTTGAGAAGAAACATGTACTTCTTGGACACCTTCAATAGTCTTTAATCTTGTGCTTACAACTTTTTCGCATGCTCCGCATGTCAATCCGGATAATTGTAGTTTAGTTGTCTGAAACATATGGTTTAAAAATAAATTTATAACTTGACTGGAGCACTATCTGATTCACTAATAACATTAAAAACTCCCGAGTACATTCCCATACTGCAACTAAATCGAATCTGCCCAACTTCGTTCGGTGTGAATTCTATCACATTCTCGCCTTTTTGTAATCCTTGACGAATCCCAAGTCTTGATGAGACGATTGATGAGGCGCAGGTGAATGAATCAGTAGAATTGATGATCCATTTGACTGGAATGCCTTTTTTGATGGTAAAATTGTTTGGTGAGTAGCCAGAGGCACTCTGCGTCATTTTGACTATTTGTCTACCATTTTCTATCAAAATGTTTGTGTTGTTGGATTGAGCGCGGACTATCTTATTAAAAACAGATAAAGCATTTATGTTAAACCCCGTGAGATTATATCCATTAGATATATTAAAAACCGATAGAACAATAACGATAATACCCGCAAATCTAAAAAATGTTTTGGCAAAAGCACCTTTGACGACTGAAGTCAGACCGCCAACCCCCAGTAGTCCGGGAATGGTCCCCAGAGCAAAAACCCCCATGGTGAGAGCGCCTGTCAATGGACTACCACTGGTGATAGCAAAAAGTTGCATTGCTTGAGTAAATCCACAGGGAAGGAAAAAAGTAAGTGCTCCCATAATCATTGAATTTTTATGACTGTATTCATTTTTCGCATGTTTTTGAATGCCAAAAATCCGAGCAATTCCTTTTGGTACTGTTATAGTGATTCCATTTAAGCGAGGAAATATATTGATCAATTGCAGTCCTAAAAGTAGCATAATACCGCCAACTACAATGATGATAAAGCCTAATGTGCTTGGAGATAATTGAAAAAATGATCCGAGATATCCAATAATTCCTCCTAAGATGAAATATGAGATTACTCTGCCAAAATTAAAATATATATGAGGCTTAAACTTCTGTAATGCAGTCGCTGTCGGATGTTTTTCGGCAAAGCGAGCTGAGGCGCCGAGAATTAGCCCGCCCACCAATGCCATACAGGTTGATAGTCCGGCTGTGAGACCGACAAGAAGTACGACTGGTAAACGAGAGAAATTATTTGACGTTGAGGCGAGTGATTTAAATATCCCTAAATCATTCACTATATAATAGACAAACATCAGGCTCACTCCATATACTGCAATTTCTATATAATCGTTCATGTTATGGGAAAACCATGTTTTTTTCTTGTCATAACCCAATGAATATCCGGCGTTCAGGATCGCCTGTTTTACTTTTGCTTCGTCTATATAACGAGCACTACAAACGATTGCTTCTCCTTTTTTTTGATTCACCTCTACTTTTTTAACTCCTCTTATTTTTGATAATTCATCTTCTACTACTATCTCGCACGAACGGCAGTGCATGCCTTTTATAGGAATTATTTTTTTATTCATATTTCGTTTCAAATTAATAACAAGGAATAGAGTAGATTGAATAATACTTCATTATATATGAAGATACTATGAAGATACTATTTTAAGTGAGCGGAAGAGTAATCGTGAAAGTTGAACCCATATTTAGCCCGCTTTTGACTTGTATCGTCCCGCCATGAATTTCAATAGTAGCTTTAGCGATAGCTAAACCTAATCCTGCCCCAAATATTTTGTTTGATTTTGATCCGCGATAAAAACGGTCAAAAATATGATTTAATTCGGATTCTGCAATTCCTTGCCCATTGTCCTTAACAGTTATAATCGCATTGCTTTGTTTTTTCAACAGCGCGATATGTATTTCACCATGATCGGCGCTATATTTTATAGCATTATCAATCACATTTAGAATAGCTCTTCCTAGTCTGCCTCTAAATCCTTTCATTACACTGTTTTGAGTGATTGAATACGTTATGTGATTGTGCTTTTTCAAAGCTAATTTTTGTCCTATCTCAATCAGTTCGTTCATCATTTCATATAAATTAAAAGTTTCTTTTTGTGATTCATGGGGTGCTTCTGTCCAAGCCAAATCCAAGACATCTTTGAGAGTTTTGGCAAGTCTATCTATCTCGCTTGTTGACTCTATGATTATTTGTTTATATTCTTCATTAGATCGTTCCTTCTGAAGCGTTACTTCAAAGCTACTTTTTAAGGTTGCGAGTGGGGTTTTCATCTCATGGGCAACATCGTCAATAAATTGGCGTTCCCTTTTGAATGCTTTATCAAGTCTATCAAGAAGCTCATTGAATGCTACTGCCAACTGGCTTATCTCATCGCTTCCTTTTACATTGATAATTCTTTCATCAAGATTTTTACTGGAAATTAACTTTATGCGAGAGGAAAGAGATGTTAAAGATTTTGTAAAATTGTAGATAATGATAAAACCGATAATGGACAATGTGAAAAAAACGATTGCAAGAATAAAATTACTATAAGGAAGTTGATATATATGTATAGTAAGAACGATAAAAAATCCTAAGAATAAGAGGCTGAGGATATACCAGAAAAATAAACTATACCGAAGGCTATTTTTTATTCTTTTCATATTGAGGGTGTTTCATCTGTGATTATATAACCGACTCTATGGAGAGTATGAATAAGTTTTACCTTTTCATTTTTATCTATTTTTTTACGCAATGTGCCTATAAAAACATCAACCACATTTGATAAGTTTTCTGAATTATAATCCCACACATGTTCTATGATCTGAGTTCTTGTTACCACTGTATGCTTTTTCAGAATGAGCAGTTCAAGAATGGCAAATTCTTTTGGTGTTAATTTAATTGGTTTTTTACTGCGGAATACTGTATGTTTTGACAGATCAACTTCAAGATCGTTCAGAGTCAATTTATTTGAAACGTGGTGATAACTGCGTCTTAAAAGAGCATTGATTCTTGCTGTAAGCTCTACAAATTCAAAAGGTTTGGTCAGATAATCATCAGCTCCCGAGTCAAGTCCTTCTACTGTATTTTCAATTTCACTTTTTGCGGTCAACATGAGAATGGGAGTTTGTTTTTTTAATGCACGAAGTTTTTTACATATATCAATACCATTCATTTTCGGAAGCATCACATCTAAGAGAATGACATCATATGTCTCATGTTGAGCGAGATAAAGTCCTTCTTCACCATCAAATGCTTGATCAACAGCATATCCATTTTCAGTTAATCCTTTTTTAATAAAATGAGAGAGTCTTTTTTCATCTTCAATCAATAATATTCTCATAGCATCATAGTATAATAAAAAAATAGACTGTTATGAATATAACGCAGTACTCTGATATAAATATACTTTTAGAACAGTTGAAAAAAGGATTGATAGGTATTTTTGATAAAAAACTCATTGGCTTCTATCTGACTGGTTCTTTAAATTTTTTCTTTACTTTTTTATGAATAGAGTTGCGTATGAAAAATAAGGCGGCAATGGTCAAAAACAAAATAAAAGACATTAAGATAAACACTGTATAATTTTTCTTATTTATTTTATATTTTTTTGGAGTTTTATCAATTCCCAACACTGATCCTGATGTATAGTCATTTTTTAGAGCACTGTTTAACTGTTGACCTGTGATTGGTTTTTCATCGTTTGAGGTTGAGGTAGGATTTTTCTGATAAGATAAAAGCGTTGTTATTGATGGGATAGTGGGAGTAGGGGAAAGTACAGAATGTTCTGAAGTTGCGATAGTTGGTGTCGGTGTTGGCGTTGATGTCGGAGTTGGTGTATTGGACTGGATTTGAGTGGGTGTGGGAGTGTGTGAGATGAAGATAGTCGGGGTGGGGGTTGGTGTCGCAGTGGGGAGTGTTGATATGATGTCAAAAGAAATTGTCTGTACATTCTCACTATTCCAACCTTTATCAACAGAATAATACTGAATCGTATGATGTCCTTCAGTAGTATAAGTGAGAGGTGTGATATATGTGTTCCAATCATTGACCTCATCCTTGATAAGCGTATACTCAACACCCATTCCTCCTTGGTTATCTTGTGGAGAGAGTGTGAGAAGCACAGAAGACAAGTAGATAGTATCAGTATATTTATTTCCTGTTATGGTGATCTGAGTAGTGGGTGGAGTGGTATCTTTTCTTTGTGCCATAAGGACAAATGAAGTCAGATGATTGAGTTCTGCGCTTAAAATCTGATTGGTAGTATCATGCACTGAGGTCAATTCTTTATTCCAATTGATTCCATCTTGACTTGAATACAGAGCAATACTATTCGTATCAATATCTTCAGTATTCAGTCCTTTGTATATCATTTTTATAGTAAAGTTTTTTTTGAGTGTGGATATGATATTGCCGAGAAGATCAGTTATAGTGATGACCACACCTGCTCCTATGGGACGAAGTTGTGCTGATTGGTCATAGGTGATAGGTTCAACAGAGAGTGAGATGACAAGATCTTGTGAGACTGCTCCTTGAGGAAAGGTGAGTGAAGATCTTCCTCCTACAAGTCCAAAGAGTCCTCCATTTTTCCCTAAAGTAGTAGATCCTTTCAACAATTGATTGGTAAAGAGATAATGACTTTTTGATCCTGTACGCGCTTTATTATCTTGCTTTTCTTGATCATTGAGGAAAAATGAATACTTTTCCCATGGATCTTGATTTTTTGATTGCCAGCCAAAAGGATCAACCATACCATCAGAGATATTATCAGTGAAATTACCATCATGATTTTTATCATACACGACACCGAAGTGTATATGAGCTCCCCCTACTCCTTGAGGCCAGACATTGCCTGTGGCTCCTACCTTCCCAATGATCTGACGTGCATTCACCTATATCTTTTCGTTGGGGATACTGGTTATCAATCCATCTTTTTGCATATGCATATATCTGGTCTGATATCCATTCTGATGATCAATGATAATCATATTTCCACACGCAGAACACGTATTGATATAGGAAGCATATCCTGCTGATGCAGAGAGTATTGGTTCATCTATATGGACATTGGCTATACTGCTGTAGTCATATCCGTCGTGGGAGGAATACTCTCTTCTGCTAGGTTTATTTCCATCGTAGCCTAAAACTGAATTTTTAACTTCATCACTTTCCTCCAACCCACTACTTAACAATGGATATTCATGATCAAAATATGAAGCCATAGAGAGTGCCGCATCAGTGAATGACATATTCTTCCCCTTATAATCCCAAGGCAGATCAATAAATGGAATAGGATCGGGAATATCTTTGATATTGATATTCACTATATAAAGGGGAGATATTGTTTTCTTGGTGGAGCACCAATTCAGCAGACGAATACCAATATTTTGTTGTGTATTTTTCTTGAAAAGATGGGTAATATTCAACGGAGCAGATGAGGGATGAAAGATA
>DATDVH010000002.1:0-8992 GCA_035290045.1 Patescibacteria group bacterium
TACTCGTTTTTCTTTTTGTAGTATTCCTTCTTTTTCTAAGATATCAAGTTCTCGCTTCACTGCATTGACTTCCTCATCTACTTCACGCTGTACTTTTCGCAGGTGAAAATGTTTATCGTGATTTTGAAAAAAGAGAGCGAGTATTTTCCGCCGTGTCTTGGAAGGAATTATATGAAGCAACATAATTAGTAAGTTACTGTATTTCCCTTTGGTACAATCTCTACAAATATTTGTCCGCGATTAAAAGAGATTGTTTTCCCCGCGCTGTCGGTAAACTGCATTCTTTGAAATGCATCGCTTTTTTCCCACTGGGCCTGAATTGCTCTTCCATCCTGAAACACGATTGCCTTCCCTTGACCAATTGTTTTATACAGCATATGTCCACCGGGATATCCATCATGGACAGATGATTCTTGAGCAAATACTATTACTACCGTATGAGATTCAATCTGATTATTAGTATTCTTATCTATATGCGGTTGTGCTCCATGTGCACGCTTAAAGGTATTTGTAGCAGTTACATACTCCCACGTTACGGAATAATCTGTTTTATCATTCCAGAAATCAAACGATATGATATGGAGAGGAGTTGTCTTTATCGGATCGTCTTTCTTGAATTTCCAACTTACAAAATCTGTGTCCCACCTCTCACCATCAGCATCAACATCTGAAAGCTCTCTTTTTTCCTTGGCGTATTGCCATAATTTTTGCGTTGCTGAATAGACGGTATGTTCGGTGATACGCCCAGGCAGCCGCTCATAATCTCTCCAATAATAAGGGAATGGAACAGCAAATTGATTCAAATCATTATAGAGATTCCACTTTAATTTATTTATTGCGCCCAACGCATCCGCGGGACCATCGGTATTTGCTCCTCCAACATGACCGTACAATGGATACTGTCCGTATTCTGAAAGCGCATCAATAAAATAGACACGAGCAGAACGAACAGGTCCTACATATGATGAATCTTTACAGTAAAAAATAGCTAAAAATCGAGTAATCCCACCTTCTGCTACTGCCTCATATACAACATCTGCGGAAGACAGTCCAGATTGAGGGCGCGCATCAAGATGATTTTCAACCATAATTCCTAATGGTCTTCTTTTCTCCCATGCTTTTTTCTGACTTTTTGCAAGCATTTCTCCATTGAGCGGGCATTCTTCGGTTTTTGGCTCATCAGAAGAAACTTGGTTGAGCGCTGTATCTTTTGGAGGAGCATATAAAACAAACGGTGATTTGAATCCCTCCTCTTGGGTTTTGCTAAAAAAAGCAAAGGAAAAATATGCTGAAACTAAATAGATCAATACTGATGATATGATTACTATTTTTTTATTCATGATATATTGTACCATCATTGCGCTTTTTTGATGGTTTCTTTTTCTTCATGTGATAATTCATATTCCTCACTTATGCCTTTATGCATTTTTTTTGCATACATTCGCATTCCGTCTCTTGTATAAAGAAAATTCATAATGATTCCTGTATCCTCCTTATTCAATAATGCAATGATAAAACTCTGCTCTCCTCCTGATCGTTCAAATGCGTTAAATCTATGAAAACCTATTTTTTGATAATATAACTTTTCTCTTTCAAGTAACGGTAAAAGTTGATTTTTCAATTCTTCTCTCTGTTTGGCACACATTTCATCTTTTTTTATAAGCATTGATAAAATGTCGCCAATAGTTCCTTTTTTTGTCTTTGCGATCAGTGTGTTATAATGAGATCGCGTTGTCCATAACACATACGAAATAACTAATAACCACAGTATTATAATTCCTATTATGTATGTGAACATTGTTTGAACATTCTAACTTCTTTACAAATATCTGTCAATATGATAAAAATACAAGCATATGCCTCACAAAACTAAAAAACAAAAAATAATCAGCAGTTACCGAAGGAAATTACAACAACTGAATAGTCGACAAGAATCCTCTATTCCAATTCATAATACTTCTCTCATACCAACCACACCCATACCACCCTTGCATACGAATACAGAATATGATATACATCTCAAAGCACATACGCATGAAGACTTAAAAAAAACGCTTATACTGACGACAGTAGTACTTGCGTTTGAATTTCTAATTTTTTATGCTAATCTTAAAGGATATTTGAATATATTATAAATTTTAATAATTTTTTATATTTGGTATTTTATTTTTTATATATCAATGAGGGGAGGTGAGACATATGCCATCAATGTATTGTGTCAAATGTAAAGCAAAAAAAGATGTTGAGAATCCAGAAAAAGTAACCATGAAAAATGGAAAACCAGCAATGAAAGCAAAATGTCCAGATTGCGGAACTGGAATGTATCGCATCGGTACTGCATAAATTTTCTCAATGATGCAAAATACAACTGCAGATATACATTCGTCCAAAAATACTAAAAAACTTTTGGTCAATGTCGTATCTGCTTTTGTACTTCTATAATCCGATGCAATACGACATTTGTACTGTGTAGAGATATTCTATTCAACACTACGATAACTTCTCCTCCCACTGCGACTGCTTGCTCTTTTTTATGAGTAAGATAGGGATCATCATGGGTAACGGCGATCACTGCTGGACAAATAGTTTTCACCAGCGACATATATTCTTTGTCTGATTGAAAGAATGGAAGTAAAATAATACTATTCACACATGAAAGTTCAGCCAATATCTCTGCTCGCTCTCTCTGTGGATACACTGGTTCTCTTTTTTTCTTCATACGTATGAAATCATCGCTTTCTAACGCAATAATCAGGTTATCCCCTCTTTTTTTTGAAGAACGAAGAAATCTCACATGCCCGACATGCAGTAAATCAAAACAACCACCAACTAACACTCTCTTTTGACGAGAAATATCACATTCTTTTTCAAACATGTCAAAACGGATTACTTTACGTGAGACTATCAATTTAGGGTTTTTTTGCATAATCATATTATAATCTATATATGCGTTTAACAATTGAAGAAATACCGTCAAAAAATCAGATTCTTTTTATTGGTAAAAAAACCTATACAATTATTACTACTCTTAAAAAAATGCTTCGCCACTATCACTTCACATTTCTGCACTCATACACTCTTCCCCATCAATTAGACTCTGTATACTCCATTTTTATCTTAAACGACAAAAAATTAGCGTTACAAATCATTACCAAGCTTCATAAAGAAAAACAAGAAAAATATATACGAGTCATACTGCTTTTTATCAAAGATAAAAAAAATGCTGAAAAATGCGCCCATGATAAAACGATCACCTCACTACACAACATAAAAATTATCAATAGCAGTGATACAAACAACGAAGAAACTATTACTCAAATATTGTGGTTTGCTTTATCTCAATCATCAGAGTTATTTTTGAATCTTGAGAAAACTTTCAACCAGAATCAATCACAGTTTAAAAAAAGGAGTTATTTTATCATCAGAAAAAAAACAATCGCTGTATGGAGTATCTGTATTTTTTTACTCATAGAGTGTTTTTTCCTGATCCCGCTGATCATCTCATCTTTCATGCTCTATAGAAGTATGCAAGCACTCCGACAATCTGATTCTTCACGGTCAAAACACTATCTTGAGCTCACTCGCCCAGTTTTTTTACTTGCCCGCACAAGCTATACTTTTCTAACAAGACCACTCCTTTCTTTTCTCTTTATAGGACTCGTCCCCGATACTATCATAAACATTGAAGAAAATACTCTGTACGCAGTAGAAAATGGAATACAGAGCATAGAGCACAGCAAAAAACTTTTCTCTCTTATCCTCAAAACAGATAAAACAAAAGAAGAAATACAAGAAACTGCTGTACGCATCACATTGCTCCAAAAAAACTTAAAAGATATTTCAGAAAAACTCATTTTTGTAGAACAAAAATTAAATAGCTTCATACACCCAATTCCAACGATTAAAGAAAAAATTAAAAAAATAACTCTTACTGTACAATCAATTAGAAAATTATTGACTCATGCTGATATTGTGCTCGGAGGAAAAACAAAGAGAAAATATGTTCTTTTTTTTGAAAATAACATGGAACTGAGACCAGGTGGTGGATTTATCGGCTCATTTGGTATTGCTCAATTCGCAGATTATACGTTACAATCGCTTGAGATTAAGGACGTGTATGAAGCTGATGGACAATTGAAAATTCATGTTGAACCTCCCCACGCTCTCTCAACATACCTCCATCAACCACATTGGTTTTTGCGTGATTCAAATTTTTCTCCTGATTTTCAAGAAAATTTTGAAAAAGCTGAATTTTTTTTAGAAAAAGAGCTTGGGTTAAAGGATTTTGATGGAGGAGTTGCAATCACCACGAGCGCGCTCAATACTATAATCGGTGTTCTTGGATCAATATATGTGCCTGATTATCAAGAAAATATTAATAGCGATAATTTTTATATTAAAACACAAATCTATGCAGAAAAAAATTTTTTCCCTGGTTCAATTCAGAAAAAAAGCTTCTTATCGTCTCTGACGCGAGCGCTTATTCTCTCACTTGATCGCGCTTCATTTATTGATATGGCATCCGCGATCAAGCAGTCGCTTGATGAGAAACATATTGTGTGGTATATGAAAGATAGAATATTTCAAGAAAATACTGATATCATCAACTGGCAAGGTAGACTGATCGCTCCACAATGTGCTCATATTTCTCAAAATTGTATCAATGACGGTATATTCCCCATTGATGCAAATGTAGGAGTAAATAAAGCAAATTTTTTCATAAGCAGACTGATTACTCTCAAGATCAAAATTGAAAAAGGAGGAGCTATCAATCATACTACTTCACTGCAGTTTAAGAATGATTCTCCCGGCGAAATATTTCCCGGAGGTACATATAAAAATTATTTCCAAATCTATCTTCCTCGTGAAAGTAGTATTAAAGAAATCACCAAAAATGGTACGCGTATTGCCATATATGATACACGGAAAACCGATCATTTCACTATACTCGGATTTTATTTTGAAATACCTCCCCTCAAAACGACTCATATACAAATCAACTATCAGCTGAATTCGTTACTACAAAAAGGAAATAATACATATCAATTAGTTATTCAAAAACAGATTGGCTCACTCAATAATGACATCAGTCTTGAAATTCAAATACCTCATTCTATCTCAGTTATCAGTAAAAATTTTCCAGCGCTTGCAAAAGAACGAAGGTTAGTTTACAATACAACTCTATCAACTGATAAAATATTTGTTATTGAATTTGCTAAAGAGTAATGTTTGAAATTGTTATGACAAAACCGCATACAAAAAATAAATCTGGCGCATCAACAACACATTCTCTCACGCTTATCGTGAAAAAGCGAGATATTTTTGGGAAAAAACTCAATGCAGTACGTGCGCAACATCTGATTCCTGCCAATATTTTTGGAGAAAATTTTACCTCTCAAGCAGTCACTATCGCATTCAAAGATTTTATCAAAGTATTCAAAAAAGCAGGAGAAACACAGATTGTCACACTTATCCTTGATACTCAAGAAATACCAGTGCTTATTAAAAATATCCAACATCATCCAGTCTCTGATCATATTCTTCATATTGACTTGAGGAAAGTTGACTTGGCCAAGAAAATAGAGACTGAAGTCCCTGTCAAATGTATTGGTGAATCGCCCGCAGTCGGACAAAATAAAGGAGTACTGCTCACTCTTACTGAATCAGTCATGGTTGAAGCCCTGCCTCAATCTATACCAACTGCAATTGAAGTAGATATATCACGTTTGAAGGAATTAAATGATGAGATCAAAGTAAAAAACCTGCAAACAAGCTCAGACTATATATTTAAGGACGATCCGGAAAAAATCATTGTCCGCATAAGCGCACATAAGGAAGAAAGCATTGAAACCCAAGTAGTCGCGCCTGAGACAGTTGAAGTAACAACTGAGAAGAAAGACGAAGCCGATGATGAAGAAGAAAAAGGCGAAAAGATTGAAAAATCTCCAAAATCTACCAAACCTCCTGAGAAACCGGCAAAAGAACAAGCAAAGAATGAAGAAAATAAATAATTTATCCCCTTCCTATTTACAATATGTTATGCTTTTTTTATGAGTGATCTTGCGGTATCTATTGAACACGCTGTCCCTTCATCTGGGAAACAAGAAATTCAACATAACACTGTAGACCCGCGACGAGATACTACCAATCAACAATTCTATCAAACGATTATCAAAGAACAATACGAGTATTTCAAGCGGTATGGTAAAGGACAATTTTTGCAACTGCAAAGCACTCCGTCAACTCAACAGATACTTCCTGATGGAACACAGCTTTATGTGCCTGATAGAAAGAAATATTATATACCTGAAAAAAAATTCCCTGTCCAGAGTTCTTCATACGAACAATCAGTACAGAAAAGTCTGCAAAACATGCAGGAATCTATGCGTCTCATTGACCGACAAATAAAAAATCTCTGTGTAAAACTTTTTCCCGAATATCATGATTTTTTCAAACAAGTAGAACAAGTATTAGTTCAGTCCGCACAAACGCTCTCGTTTGATAGACCAGATGACATAAAGTTTTCTCTGAAGCACATTGTTTTACTGAACAGATATATTGCATTATCAGAACAAATTATCAAAAAAACTTCCGCGGCAGAAAATATTGATCAATCGCTCATAATTCAAAAAGTCAAATCAGCTTTTTCAAATAATCCTCTGATGAAAGAAGAAGAGGTTGATCAGGTGATTGATCAAGTGATAAAAAGCAGACATTCGGAAGAAGAGAAAAAACAAGAAGTTATAACGAAAAAAAATAATGAGATAGCAGGACAAATCAGAGAAGCGACAAGTGATTTAACACAAATTCTCAACTGCATAGATATTCATAGTCCTAACTTTTTAAGAGTCCTTGAAGAAAATTCCCCTTTTTTCCTGTCGCTCTGGCTTTCCAAGTTGGACAAAGATCTAAAAGATATTGATTTTGTCGGCATCAACAATACTATCAACGTATTAGGCAATCTTTTACAGCAACAAAATCAACAAATGTTTTCTTTTCAAGAAAAGGTTTTTAGTCAGATCAACGAAACGATTCAATCGCGACAATCAACACCACAAGAGGAAACAATTGATCATAATGAAGATTTCAATATAGACGACTATATCTGGATTCCAAAAGAAAAATATTCTGAGATGATGTCTCGCTCGTCCCAATCGTATGAAGAAACACTTAGAAAACATTATAAAGATCATAATCTCAGCGGACTTGAATGGGAGCTTCAAAGAATGAGTCGACAAAAAACTTACTCTGAAATGATAAAACAACAAAAAGAAGAGCGCGAATATCAAGTACAGCCCGCTATGAAGCTTCATGAGAAAAAATCGCCTATCTCCTCATTTCGTGAATTTGACCATGAGCGTTTTGAAAATCAAACAAAAGGCGCTATTGAGACCATTGATCAGTCTTTATCTCACGGCACTCTTTTTGTTAATAACCGAGTTGATCTTGGGAAAAACGGCTATCAGGCTCTGTCTGAATCGTATAAACCTGTGCCCGTCCCTGTTTTTTCAAAAGATCAGCAAATTGACTCAAAAACAAGCATTATTCATTTTCCTTGCGCTCAAGGCATTCATGTACAACTTCCTGTGCCGAGAAACTACGAGTTGGTCAACATTGGTTTCTCCGCGCAAAAACATGTGTCTAACGATCTTCAAAAAGTCAGCGTCTCCGAAAATACAGTTGACCATACCTATACATTTACTAATGTGCATGGCGAAGGATATGTCCACTATGCCATACGACAAAAAAGTCAACCAGACATGTGGTCGGATGAAGAACAGCAAAAGTACAAAAAAACTTTTGAAAGTTCTTTTGACCGACCTGATATTAAACAAATGATCCAAAAAGCAAAAACACTTAAAACCGTTGAGGAAAAAACAAATTTCATTTTGCAGGAATTAAGTCAAATGGACTTTATATACACTGAAAGGTCTAACTTATTAGATAATCTTTATCACGAAATAGGAAAAGACCGCTTTTACGCGTTGGTTGAAAATATAGGCATGGGTCGTTGTCAATTATTTTCGCAGACAGTCGGACACATTTTCAGACAAGTTGGCATTCCCTCGCGCATCATTGAAGGAGAGATATCCACACAATACGCTTTTAGCGCGGCTGGTCATGCAAAAGTAGAATATGCCGACGAGTCAGGCGCAGTCCACGAATTTGAAGCGACTGCGATCGTTTATGATAAATCTCACCGACTAAAACAATCTACCCAAATAGATCAGGAAACGTTTACAAAGTTGGCGCAAAGAGCGGCTACAACAAATAACCCCGAAGAATTTCAGCAGACGTGCGCCGCAATTAAAACCATGATGATTGAAGAAACGCCATCGTTTGAGAGAAGAATAGCCGAACTTGACGAGTATGTCAATCGTTTCAACCAACAGATCGCCCAAGGGATTCAAACCGAAGACGACCTTTATAAACTGCAAAAGTTGGGATTAGAATATGACCGTTTTAGATTTGGATTTCAGGAAATAAAAACAACCGACAGCCGATATGATCTCTATGAACAATACCTGAAAATTCAACCGCTTGATCAATGTGAAAAATATATCTTCCAATCACTCACCTCTCAACTGCTCAACAACACCCTATCAGAAAACAATCTAATCAACATCACCGAACAATTGATGATGAATGACTATAATGGACGTTTAGGGACGGATGAAATTGACGCTTCTTTCCATCAGAAATATTTTGCGGCCACAGCATGGCAAATGTTAAAAAACACGTCAAAAGATACAACCATTCTCGCGCGCTCAGAATTTATATTAGAAAAAATAGCTGAGTTTGGAACGTTCATAACAAACTTTGTTGGAGCTGATCTTGAACAATTGATACCATTACTGCAAGCGGTGCAACCGAAAAACATAGAGTCTGCAAAAAAGTCAGCGGTATTGAGAATATTGCTTATTTCTGTCAACGCAACTCTTTCTGATAATCAAAAAATATTGTTGACTGAAAACGACCTAAAAAAGCGGCA
>DATDVH010000003.1:0-10164 GCA_035290045.1 Patescibacteria group bacterium
AAAAGTAATATCGTTGAAACTACTTTTGAAGTTAATACTCAACAAATCAGTCTTGATGAAATGGAAGTGTGGGTATTTTTTTAATCGTATGATATTGTCAGAATGACTCGTAATAAAGTTATCAATTATCCATACATTATAATCCTTTTTTAAAAAAATTTCTGTCAAATGAGATCCTATAAATCCAGCCCCTCCTGCGATGAGTATGTTTTTCATGTTACACTTTTTCTCTCCAGTAGTTAAGAAGGTCAGTTAGCGTTTGTTCAAAAGGAATAGTTGTTTTCCATCCAGTTTCTTGAGTGAATTTTGAGCAATCACCTAACAATATTGGCACATCTGAAGGTCTCATGCGACTTGAATCTTCTTTGATAGTAACTTTTATCTTTGATTGATCGATCAGAAAATCCAAAACCTTTTTTATTTTCCACGTTTTGCCACTACAAATATTATATACCTCCCCCGACGTACACTTTGTCACCGCAACATAATATGCACACACCATATCACGGACATCGGTATAATCTCGTTCAGCAGAAAGATTACCTACACATACTACTGGTTCGCGTATTCCTTTTTCTATTTCTGCAATCTGTTTGGCAAAACTGCTTTCCGCAAAGACTTCTCCGCGGCGTGGTCCCGTATGATTAAATCCACGAGTACGAATGATTTTCAGACCATAACTTTGATAATATTGATATCCAAGGTAGTCCATTCCTACTTTTGACACCCCATAAGGAGAAAGCGGACGAAGTGGATTAGCTTCCTTGATGGGAACTTCGTTCTCATATACCATCCCATATTCTTCTGAGGAGCATGCAATCTGTATGACAGTCTCACGTTTACTTTTTCTGATTGCCTCAAACAGATTAACTGATCCAACCATATTAATTTCTATTGTGTTTGCCGGTGAAGCCCATGACGACTTGACAAATGATTGCGCCGCAAGATGAAAAACATAGTCTGGCTGTATTTCATCAATCACTGTATATAACGAATGCGCGTCAAGCAAATCCGCTTCATGAAGAAATAATGAATCTTTACATTTTTCTATGTTTGAGATATTAGATCGCCATCTCATAATACCATGAACTTCAATATTTTTTTTAAGCAAAAATTCAGCCAAATAACTTCCTGCAAAACCACTAATTCCAGTTATAAGAGCCTTTGTTTTGTGTTTCATATGATTGGGACTTTTTTCCTTCCGACAGAAATATAATGAAAACCTAATTGTAACATATCTTTTGGAGAATATATATTACGTCCATCAATGATATAGAGTTCTTTCATACATTTCTTTACTTTTGTTAAATCAATATGTTTAAACTCATTCCATTCGGTTAAAATCGTAAGTATATGAATATTTTTTACTACATCGTACGGATTTTTACAATAGGTGAGTCTATCTCCAAAAAT
Source organism: Patescibacteria group bacterium (assembly GCA_035290045.1). GTDB lineage: Bacteria > Patescibacteriota > Microgenomatia > UBA1406 > HO2-37-13b > DATDVH01. The sequence continues at coordinate 1,414 of DATDVH010000003.1, forward strand.
ACGTTTTATATTATCCATCGCTTCTGGATCATATACTTTAATCTTATATTCTCTTTTAAGCAATTCGTTGATGATATAAAGCGATGGCGCATCTCGTACGTCATCAGTATGGGGTTTGAATGATAGACCCCAAATACCAATATGTTTTTTATTCTTTAAGTCAATAATTTTTTTGAGAAAATATGTACGAGCGTTTTGGTTGATCTCCTCAACTGCACGAAGCAGGGACATATCCACTGAAAGCGACTCGCCTGTCTGAACAAGAGCTTTAATATCTTTGGGAAAACAGCTTCCTCCATATCCAATTCCCGCATCAAAAAATACATGACCGATTCTATTATCTAATCCTACCCCATCAAGTACTTCGCCTACATCTGCACCTGTCTTTTCACAGAGAAATGAAACAAGATTTGCAAAAGATATTTTGGTCGCAAGAATAGAATTTGACGCATATTTGATGATCTCTGCAGATTCAAGTCCGACTATCACTCGTTTACCAGCAAGAGATTTGTGTAAAATAAGTAACTTTTCTATAGCTTTTTTTGAATTTGATCCGATAACTAATCGGTCTGGCTTAAACGTATCGGTTATGGCTGAACCTTCACGTAAGAATTCAGGACACGATGCGATATCAAAGGTTGAAGAAGTTGGTTTGACTTTTTCTATTAATGCCGCAATTTTTCTATTCGTACCAATAGGCACAGTACTTTTACAAGAAATCACTGTGTATCCTTTTTTAAGATTTTTTCCTATATGCTCTGCGACCGTCATTACTGATGATAAATCTGCTTCACCAGTTTTTTGAGGGGGAGTACCAACTGCTATAAATACCACATCTGAATGAGATATCGGGTTTTGATAGGAAGTAGTAAAAAAAATTCGTTTTCCTTTGATATTTTTTTCAAGAAGCTCTTTTAATCCAGGTTCGTAAATAAGAGGATCTCCCTTTTGTAATCTTTTGATTTTATCTGCATTTCTTCCGATAACATACACAGTATTTCCCAAATCTGCAAATACACACGCAGTTACTAATCCTACATATCCATGACCAATGATAGTTGTAGTCATATTTGATAAAGTTGTTTTTTGATCTCTTTTAATCCTTCCTCAAAACTACTCATTTTGTAAAACGTATTTTTTTTAGATTTAATTATCCCTTTTTTCGGACGATGAGCTTTATTTTTGTAAAATTCATCATACGTGATTTTTTCAACATGCGAGGTGTCAAGTTGAAATATCCTTCCAATCGTTTGAATTGCCTCATATCCCGACATACTACCGACTCCGACTATATGAAAAATGTCTGAGGAATAATGAAAAAATAAATGTCTAAGAGCGCATGCAATATCGTCTATAAAAGTAAATGTCAATATTTGATCCATTATACCTTTTATTGGTTTTTTATCTTTTAATGCAAGGATAATGCTCCGTACAATATCAGTTTTATTCTCAAAATACGATCTATAAGGGTAACTCAAACGCACAATCATTGTACTACCTTTTAGTATTTTTTCGCCTTCGTATTTAGTCAAACCATAATATGAGATAGGATGCGGCATTGAATCTTCAAAAAACGGAGTATTCATTCCATCAAATACAAAATCAGTTGAAATATAGATAAATGGCTTGTTTTTTGCGGTAACTGTTTTCCAAACGTTACGCGTTCCTTCTACGTTCACCTTCCATGCAGTATCTTTTTCTTTTTCTGCACCATCCACTTGAGTATATGCCGCCATATGAAGAAAAAGATCAAAATCAATTGATTGAATCATGGATCGTATATTTGCAACATCGGTAATATCCATGATTGTCTGCGAAAGAGGAATAAAATCTATATCTTTTTTCAGCAATTCAACAATACGTGACCCAACCAATCCATCAAGCCCTGTTCCTGCAACTCGTATTTTTTTCATCTATATATAGTATACATCATTTTTTACTGCTTGACTTTTATTTATTGATTAACGACAATGAAACGTATGGACGTAACTCAAATTTTATTTACCGCGGCAATAACAGTAATGACTGTTATCCTTACGATCATCGGCGTTCAACTGATCACAGTTCTTCGTGAGGTGCGATTATTTTTAGGGCGAATGAATGCCATAGCCGTAGAACTCGAAAAGATTGGCGCTCATTTTGGGCAAGGGTATACTGACATCCTCGGTTTTTTTTCTGGGGCAAAAAGCGTTTTTCATATCCTTAATCTTATTACTAAAAAAAAGCATAAAAAATGACACATCACGATAATCAAAAAAAACATCAGAGCCATATATGGTTTGGGTTTACCTTAGGAAGTGTGATTGGAGCAACAGGATTATTTTTGATAGGCACCACACAAGGAAGAAAACTTTTGAAAAAAGCTATGGAAATAGCAGAGCATTTAGAGACATCAGCCGAGGACGTGATTACTCACCTTGAAAATACAGTAGAAGAAAAAGGGCAAAAAATAAAAGACATTGTTGAACCGTTTATTGAACATACTCCACTTCATTCAGTTTTACAAAAAATTCAAACAGTTCTTCCTCAAAATCACACTTCTGAAAAATCGTCAATGAAACGCAATCATTCACTCAAATAACTTTATACCATCCCCGTTCAATTTTTCAAAGAAAATGCTGTATTTTTTATACATACCATCTGAAAGCGCGGCATATGTCTAATAAGCAATAGACTTTTTTAAGACTATATGCTAATGTAAATATATATTCTATGTATAATAAAGATTTCTCCTCATATAAGGATTTATATCTAAAAGTAGCTCTTGAAAATATTCATATTCTCAAAACCAATCTTTTAATGTTAGGAAAAAATACTCATGATCCGTCAATAATTGAAAATATGCATAGAGCAATACACAATCTCAAAACTGAAAATGCGCTTATGAAGTATACACAATTAGCAGAACTCTGTGCAGAACTTGAAAACGTGTTTTTGAGGATAAAGGCTCATCAGTTGACACTATCTGAAACATTTTTCACACTAATTAGGGACGCGAGCTCTCATATTGAAAAATCAATAAGTCATATAAAATCAGGGAATAAGGAGATAAATCTATCAGAATGTATAAATCATATTAAAAAGTATCTAAAAAATATATAACTTATGCGTATTTTACTGATTGAAGATGATCAATTTTTCCAAAAATTCTATTCTTCCAAATTGAAAGAGCAAGGCTTTGAAGTATACACTGCATCAGATGGAGATGAAGGTTTACAGCAAGTAAAAAAAATAAACCCGGAATTGATTATCTTAGATATCATTATGCCTCGTACTGATGGATTTGAAGTACTTGCCGCATTGTCAAAAAATCAGGAATTAAAGAAAATACCAGTCATCGTATTCTCTACACTCGGTCAGGAACAAGATATAACAAAAGCAAAAAAACTTGGAGCGGTTGATTACATTGATAAAAGTGCTTTTGATTTTAATTCACTCAAGAACAAAATTCTTTCTCATATTCAAAAATCGTAACAAAAGTGCTATGCTAAAATTGTATGATTATTTCTGACAGTCAACTTAAAAAACTACTTATCGCAAAAAGTATTCTTGATGAAAAAGAAGCCGATGATCTTATGCAATTGGCCTTTCATACGAATGTCTCGTTTGTTCAATTACTGATAGATAAAGATATTATTTCCGACTCTAATCTCGGATTAATTATATCTGATTTTCTACATTTTCCTTTTATTATTCTCTCAAAAACTTTTATTTCAGATGAAATAGCACATCTTATTCCAGAAAAATTTGCTAGAACATACAATATCATACCATTCTCGCGTGATACTAATGGAATAAAAATAGCTATGGTTGACCCACGACAAACTGATATCCAGTCACTTATCACAAAAAAAACAGGAGAGAAAATAATCCCATACCTAGCTACAGAAAACGACATGCACAGTAAATTCCAAATTTATAGAAAAAATTTGCAAAATACCTTTGATGATTTGCTTCAAAAAGAAATAGGAAGAGCAAGTGTCATTGTTGTAAATGATGCCCCTATCATTAAAATCGTAGATATGTTAATTATGTTTGCATATCAAGATAGAGCATCTGATGTACATATAGAAACGAATGCAAATAGCTCTCTTGTGCGATTTCGCATTGATGGAGTTTTACATGATATGTTGCAATTTCCTAAAATACTTCACGATAGAATTATTACCCGCATTAAAGTGCTTGCACGACTTCGTACTGATGAACATCTCAGCGCTCAAGACGGAAAAATGCAAATAGAATTGCAAGAGGAAAAACTTGATATCCGCGTTTCTATAATACCTATAGTAGAAGGAGAAAAAGTCGTACTCAGATTACTTTCATCTCGATCTCGTAAATTTTCGTTGATAGATATAGGAATGGACAAAGCATGTTTAAAAAAAGTTAACTCAGCAATCAATAGATCATTCGGCATGATTTTAGCAACAGGTCCTACTGGATCAGGTAAAACAAGCTCTATTTATGCACTGCTTAAAATACTCAATACAAGAGATAAAAATATTACAACTGTTGAAGACCCTGTTGAATATCGGATTCAGGGCATCAATCAGATACAGGTCAACACCAAGACAAATCTCACATTTGCGCACGGACTACGATCTATTCTTCGTCAAGATCCTAATATAATTTTTGTGGGAGAGATAAGAGATAATGAAACAGCAAATATCGCAGTAAATGCTGCTTTAACTGGTCATCTCGTACTTTCCACCTTACATACAAATAACGCCGCAACAGCTCTACCACGATTGATAGATATGGATGTAGAACCATTTCTTATAGCATCTACAGTGAACATCATTATTGCCCAAAGATTGGTCAGAAAAATATGCGAGATGTGTAATAGTTCTTTCTCAGTCACTTATCAAGATCTTTTGAATAAAGTACCACACAGCATTTTAAGTAAATTATTTGTTGAAAAAAAAGAAATACGTATTTATCACGGAAAAGGGTGTAAAATTTGTCATAACACCGGATATGTAGGAAGAATTGCCATCTTTGAAGTACTTGAAATCACTCGTGAAATACGAAAATTGATCACAGAAAAAAATGATTCAGATGTGATTGAAAAAACTGCAATAAAAGAAGGTATGCAAACAATGTTGGAAGATGGGTTGGCGAAAATTATTCGTGGGATAACTACTCTTGAAGAAGTATTGCGTGTTACAAAAACTGAGACAATATGAATAATCGCTCTATTACCTTATCAAATAACGATAAATTAAGTTTTCTAAGTAATTTCTCCACATTACTATCAGCTGGCATACCGATTATTGAAGCTGTTGATTCTCTTTCCGAAGATGCAAAAGGAAGTCTCAAAAAAATTTTGATAAGTTTACGTGCAAATTTAGTTCAAGGTAAACACGTATATTCAGTATTGGAAGAATTTCCTCAAGTATTTGATGAAATTATTGTAAATATCATTCGCGCTTCAGAAGAAGCCGGCACGCTTGAAATAGCTCTTAAGGATTTAAAAAATATTACAAAAAAAAACATTGAGTTTAGTGATAAAGTCAAATCTGCTCTCATATATCCTTCATTCGTGATAACAGTTTTTTTTGCTATTTTGCTACTGATTCTTACTTTTGTTATGCCTAAGATCTTTACTGTTTTTTCTCGTCTGCAAATTAAAATGCCGCTTGCGACAAGAATATTATTATTTATTTCAAATGCATTACTACAACATACTGTACCTATAGGAATAACTATGATATTTTTGTTGATCGGTGGAATTGTTATATATAAAAGAAAGAAAAAATCAGTCATGCGATTTATTTCATCCTTACCCTTTATAGAACAACTCTCAAAAGAAATAGATTTAACACGATTTTCACGGAGTCTGTACCTATTGTTATCATCAGGAGTACCTATCGCATCAGCTCTTAATTTGGCTCAGCATGTGGTCATGAGCAAAAAAATGGGCAATCTCATTGGCGAATCTAGAACGATGATTTTATCTGGAAAGAAATTATCAGAAGGATTAAAAAATGCTCGGGGATACATTCCGAGTATAATGCTCAAAATTATTGAGGCGGGCGAAAAAACAGGAACTCTTGAAGGATCAATGAATGAGATTGCTGATTATCTTGATTATCAAGTGTCAAAGACATTACAGTCCTTTACTGTCCTTTTGGAGCCTATTATGATCGTTGTATTAGGACTACTCGTGGGAGGAATGATGTTATCAATCATCGGTCCTATATATGGACTTATCGGTCAAATTGGTCCACGATAATAATAAAAGCATGAATACTTTTTTACACTTTCAGTCAAAAAGAGGGGTTACTTTAATTGAATTATTGGTTGTCTTAAGTATTATTATGTTGTTGATTGGTTTGATTACAGTGAATGTGTCAAACTTTTATAACAATACTTCTCTTGAGGCAACAAGCACCGTATTGATCAATGATATTAAATCTCAACAAATAAAAGCAATGCTTGGCGATACAGAAGGTAGAATATCAACTGATGCATACGGCGTACATTTTGAAATTGACAAATATATTCTTTTTCATGGATTTTCATATAACCCATCCGATCCTTCTAATTTTACTGTTAGTCTTGAAGGAAGTCTTCATTTTGATACTATTATGTTTCCATCAAGCTCAATTATTCTTACTCCCCTATCTGGGGAAATAGTAGGGTATTCAAGTAGTGGAGATATAGTCGTATTGAGAGACAACATAACAGGAAAACAAAAAACCTTTCAAGTTAATCGCTTGGGAGTCATATCAAATATCTTTTAATATGCAATACAAAAAAAATACGCTGTATTTACGAGGACAATCATTAGTTGAAATTTTATTAGTAATAGGACTAATATCTGTTCTTTTTCCTGCTATAACTGTTGGTATTTTAGCATCTCGCGAAGGAAAAGCACAAAAAAAGCAACGCATATCAGCTACAGCACTCATGAAGGAAACGATAGAAGCAACTCGATCTACACGTGAAATCGGATGGACTTCATTCGCAATCAACGGAACATTTCATCCGGAAGTCAGTGGATCATCGTGGATATTATCTTCTGGCGGAGATATGGTCAATGGTTTTACACGTGCGATTGATATAAGTAATGTTTTTCGAGATAGTTCAGGAACAATAGTATTAGTAGGTGGGACACTTGATCCCTCAACAAAAAAAGTTATTACCACAATTGCGTGGAATACTCCTTTTCCATCATCCGTACAATCAACGATGTATTTAACACGCACTGATAACCTTTCATATACTGAGACGACAGAAGCTCAGTTTAACACCGGGACAAAAAATGGAGTAGTGATAACTAATACTAATGGTGGAGAAATTACTCTCGGATCAGGAGGAGCGTCTAATTGGTGTGAACCGAATCTTAATCTAACTCCACTTGACTTACCCAAACAAGGAGTTGCTAATGCTATTACAGCAATTGAAGGAAGAATATTTGCAGGCACTGGCGACAATTCATCTGGAGAATCATTTGTGAATATAGCAGTAAGTAATACTCTTCCACCAATTGCAACAATTATGGGCACATTTGATGGATATAAAACGAACGATGTGTTTGGTGAGACTAACTATGGTTATCTCGCAACAGACACTAATTCAAAAGAGATCGTCATTATTGATATTTCTCAAGTGCCTTATTCAGAAGTTGGCTACTTTGACGCCCCCGGTTCAACCGACGCATCGTCGGTCTTTATTTTGGGCACTACCGGTTATATGTTGCAGGGAAGCTACTTAAGAAATTTTGATCTCAACAGTAAGATCGGTGCTCGTCCTGCGATTGACCCAGATGGTGTTAGTTTATCAGGAGCGATTGGAACATCTCTGTATGTAGCTGGTAGATATGCGTATGTTACGACAACCGCCGCTGTTTATAATATGGTGATAATAGACCTCAATAATCCTTCTAATTTGCTTCTTGTGGCAGGTGCCAACATGAACGGACTTGTTGCAAAAGATGTTATCGCCAATTCTACAGGTTCAAGATTGTATGCCGTAACAGAAGGTTCATCACAATTTGCAGAATTTTATATTTGGAGATTTGATCTATCGGGACCAATACCAATATTTTATGTGATGGGGACATATGATACAAACGGTATGAATCCTAAAGCTGTAAGGATTGTACCTGGCAACCGAGCCATTGTTGTCGGGTTAAATCAGGAAGAATACCAAGTGATTGATATGAGTAATGAGTTAAATCCTGTCCGCTGTGGAGGTCTCAATATTAATACAGGAATCAATGGTATCGCATCAGTGCTTGAGACAGATGGAGATGCGTTTTCATATATAATTACTGGTGATGCAAACGCTGAACTGAAAATTATACAAGGCGGTCCGGGAGGACTCTACACACCAACAGGAAATTTTGAATCAGCAACATTTGATACGGGGTACCAAACCGCTTTTAATAGAATTTCTTTTTCTGTAATCAAGCCAGTGAACACCACTATCACTTTTCAAATAGCATCAGCTGATGCTATATCCTCAAGTTGCAGTAGTGTATTATTTGATTATGTTGGACCAGATGGCACAAATACTACTTTTTTTAACACTCCTGGACCACTACCATTAGACGATGATGCGATTGGTTTTGAAAATCCTGCCCAATGCGTACGATATAAAGCATTTCTTTCAACGACAGATACTTTTGCATCTCCCATATTAGAAGATATTACTCTTAATTATTCACCATGAAACAGAATAAAAAGGGCTTTACTATGGTTGAATTGTTGTTATACATGAGTCTTCTTACTATCTTACTTATTGTGC
>DATDVH010000004.1:0-6680 GCA_035290045.1 Patescibacteria group bacterium
ACAATGTATGGCGTTTAACACCAAATACAATCAACGCAGATTTCATCAGGCGTTAGGGTATAAAACACCTGCTGAATATGTTATATTACAAGTTGAAAAACAAACTCATCAACTGTATCGTATGTATAGGTCCTGAACAACTTCTTGATTTTTAACTAATAATTGTTTACAATATAGAAAATTAGAAATTCAATATTGTTACTTATGCAATCTTTTCCACAACAAAACACGATGGAAACTTGGGCAAAGCTTTTATCAAAAGGATTGCTCACGATTCCCAAACCAATGCGCAAAAAATTAAATTTGCAAGAGGGTGAAGTAGTGAAAATACGTATGATAGGTAAAAGACTGGTCATTGAACCACGAGAACTTGCAGATTATAAAATCATAAGCGATGAAGAATTGAAAGTAATGATAGAAATGGATACATTACCATCACAGTTAGCCAAAGCCACAGAAAACTATTGGTCACGCCTTGATCTCCGATGAAACGAGTTTTTATTGATTCATCTGTTTTTATAGCCGCATGCGCTTCCATAAAAGGAGCGTCGGCTCGAGTTTTACAATTATGTAATGAGAGAAAACTACACTGCTTTATATCATCTTATGTTCTTCAGGAAACTCAAAAAAACGTAGGTGTCAAATTGAGTGATTTGGGAGAAAAACGATTTGATTTTTTTATACAACATATCCCATTTGTCATTGTTACCGAACCGACAGAAACAGAAATAGCCTATTACTGCAACATTATCAATATAAAAGATGCTCCTATTCTGGCATGCGCACACAAAGGTAACGTCTCGCATCTTCTTACTTTAGACAAGAAAGATTTGTTACAGCAAAAAGTGAGAAAATGTATCAATGAATTCCAAATTGTGACACCCGGTGAATTCGTGACTAAAATATATTGATTAAAAAGATACCCCTTGCATTTTGTTTTTTTTGCTATACTAAAAATATGGATGAGAAAACTCACGGTTCGCCTTCATTTATCAATATCGCAGTCCTTCTTCTTTTTGCAGTTGTGATTGCTGTTGCTTCAGCCGCAACCACATATGTTTTGTTGAATACACGGTCAAACCAAGAGTATCAAAGCAACCAATCAACAATTATTCCTTCTCCAGTCGCGACTTATCCAACTACTGCTCCGTTGGCAGGAACAACGCAAACCGTTTCTGATGAGACAGCGAATTGGAAGGTGTATAGAAATACGAAAGTGGGATTTACTATCAAATATCCAGAACGTTATACAGCGCCAGTTCTTCCTTCTGGTGTTGGAGAAACCATTTATGCGGATGGTACTGAAGATAATGTAACTATTATATTTAGCGGTATTGATCCTGATGATAATCATTTTATGCTCATTGTTTCTCCATTTAATGGAAATGTTGAAGAATTTGTAGAGAATCAGAAAAAAACCGTTTATTCATCTACACAAAAACCCTATGTTCAACAAGGATCAAGTCTTATAGTAGATGGTAAGAAAGTGTTGTGGTATTTTACGCAATCTAATGCAATACAGGTATATTTTACAGGGAAAAATCATTCTTTTATTTTTCGCACCGAGCGTAGTTCGGACAAAGAAATTAAACAAATTCTTTCCACCTTCAAATTCTTAAAGTAAACTCAATATCAACTCTATTTGCAAAAGCAACAATCGGTATTATACAATGTTCTTAACTATGGCTCGACGGAGAAAAATACTCAAAATTCCATTTTTGAAATTCAAGATTAACAAACACACCCTCTTTAATACCATTGGATTTATTATCATCGCCGTATCTCTTATTCTTCTTCTTTCATTTACTCAAAAAGGTGATATATTGGTGATTGTCAATACTCTACTTATCAGAAGTTTTGGCAGAGTATCAGTACTTTTCCCGATTGTTATTTTTCTTTTTGGCACGCATTTTTTCAATACTAAAAAGCTCAAAATCATAAAACCGACGGTTACGCTTGGATCAGCGCTTATTTTCATTGCTTTTTCGGGATTTTCTCAGGGAGGTCAATATGGTTCACTCATATTTAACAATCTTCGTCAAGATTTTTCACTTGCGGGAGCAGTAACTATTCTTACTATTACATTGATTATCGGCATTCTTTTATTTTTTAATACCTCAATTGAGACATTTCTTTTATTGACTGTCAATATATTCAAAAATATCGCCAAAACCATCAAAAATAATACTCCTTTGCCTTCAGTGTCAGAAAAAAACCTTAAGAAAAAAACAATATCAGAAGAACAATTTATTCAAGATAAAAAAATTATTCCTGTTGCGCCTACACCACTAATCATCACGCCAAAACCTGTCTTGCGTCATCCTGTGGCGATAAATCGTTCATCTCTCAATATTAGAGAATTGCCAAAAGATTCACATACTTCATGGGTGTATCCACCTATCAGCCTTCTTTCACACATCATCCAAAAACAGGCAGATCGTGGAGATGTGCGAAAAAACTCAGACACGATTGAAAAAACATTAGATAGTTTTGGTATACGCGCTCGAGTATCGGAAGTCAATCAAGGACCGACCGTGACTCAATATGCCATTGAGATAGTGCGAGGAACCAAGCTTTCAAAAATCACTGCGTTATCCAACGATCTTGCGTTAGCACTTGCCGCATCAACCGGACAAGTAAGAATTGAGGCGCCGATTCCAGGACGATCTCTTGTAGGTATTGAAATTCCAAACAAAACCCCTGAGATCGTTACGTTTAAAAAACTTCTTTCATCGCCTGAATTTACGAATAATCCTCATCCACTTCTTGTACCATTAGGACTTGATGTATCAGGAAAACCTATCGCAACCTCTATCAACAAAATGCCTCATGTGCTTATTGCTGGCACAACTGGTGCGGGTAAATCAGTGCTTTTGAATACATGGATATGTTCATTTTTGTTTCGTGCAAAACCAGAAGAAGTTCGCTTGCTTTTGGTTGATCCAAAGCGCGTTGAATTGACATTGTATAATCGTATTCCACATCTTTTAACTGAGGTCATTGTGGAACCTGATAAAATCATTTCTGCACTCAAATGGACAGTATCTGAAATGGATAATAGATATAAATTATTTCAACAATCTGCTGTACGCAATATTGATGGGTATAATGAATTAGGGCTTCAAAAAATACCATACATCATACTCATTATTGATGAATTAGCGGATCTGATGACTTTTGCCGCCGCAGAAGTAGAAGGATTGATTACCCGTATCGCACAAATGGCACGCGCAACCGGAATTCACCTTATATTAGCAACCCAACGGCCATCAGTTGATGTCATCACTGGTCTTATGAAAGCAAATATTCCTGCTCGTATCGCATTCAATGTTGCCAGCATGATTGATTCACGTGTCGTACTTGATATGCCTGGAGCTGAAAAATTACTTGGAAAAGGCGATATGTTATTTCTCCCCCCTGATCAAGCAAAACCAAGAAGAATTCAAGGTCCTTTTATCACAGAAAAAGACGTGTCAAGTACTGTTGCATTCCTTCGTCAGCATTCTCCAGAAGTACAGTATACCGAGGAAGTAACGACTCAGGATGTCTCATCAACTCCGCAAAAATCAGGAGCTACTCTGAATACCGATGAAAAAGATTCACTTTTTAGTAAAGCACTTGAGTTGGTTAGTCAATATGATAAAGCATCTGCATCGCTTCTCCAACGTAGATTTTCCATAGGGTACAATAGAGCCGCGCGTATATTAGATCAATTGGAAGCAGAAGGATATATTGGTCATTCTGAAGGACAAAAACCCCGAGAAGTCATTCGCCGTCAAACTCCTCAAGAACAAGAAGATACTCACACTACATAAAATATATGCGCAAAACAGCACTATATGTGAGCAAAAATCCATTTTTGATTTTTATACTTTTTTTTGCATTTGTATTTCATATGATGATTGTTTTTCCCAGCGGATCATATTATTGTTTTCAAGAAAAGTGTGGTTATTTTTTCTGGGGATCTCACGGACATGATAGTATATGGCATGTAGCTCTTGCAGAAAATGCTTTCAAGACACTACCCTTCACACTTCCTATTTTTTCTGGCGCTTTACTCAACGGCTATAACATATTACTTGATATTATTATTTTTCTATTTTCAAAAATAGGAATTCCACCACTGATAAGTTTTTTTAAGGTTATTCCTCTTTTTTGGTTTATACTTTTTACTCACGCATCAATTGTCATAGCGCGAAAAATCATTAATAATTCACTTTTCATTGGACTGCTGCTTTTTTTCTTTTTTTTCGGTGGGTCATTTGGATATCTTCTAACCCTCTATCATAATCATACACTGAATGGATCGGAAAGTTTGCTTGCTATGCAATCAGGACACACCTTATTGAATGTCCAATATGGCTTTTCTCTCCTTATCATTCTTTATATCCTCATGATTCTTCTTGATAAGAAAATATCATCAAGAAAAATTATCATACTTGGAATTCTTGTGTTTCTGAATTTTGGTATGAAGTTCTATGCGGGAATTATTAGTCTTTTATTGATAGGAAGTTTTTTTCTCAAAAAATCAACAAAAATAAAAACTCTCATTTTTCCGAGCATTGTTTGCGGTATTGGAACAGTGATGGCACTTTTTATTTTTTATGATCCAATCACCGCTCTTTCCCACACTTCTCTATTTATTTTTTCCCCTTTTGCTCATGTTCATTCAATGATAGAAGAACCATCTCTGTTTTATCTGAAAAATATGACTAACGCTCGTTATACATTACAAAAGAACGGTTTTGGACCCAGACTTTTTGCAATTGAAGTATTTTCACTGCTCCTTTATCTTTTTTTTAATTTAGGTACTCGTTTTTTTGGATTATTCTACGCCCTTTTTCTTTTGCTTAAAAGAAAACTACTGAAAATAGATGTTTCTATTTTATTCACAATAATAGGAAGTATTATTTTAACCACACTATTCATACAACGGGGAGTATGGTGGAATACGGTACAATTTTTTTATTATTCTCTTTTCTTGTCAAATATCTATATAGCCCGCTTTGTATATAAATTATTGACAAAAAATCGCGCTGGGTTGTTTTTCGGAATACTTATTATTCTGCTTACTATTCCTATCTCTTTTGATTTCATTCGGGAATTCAGCCACTTTCCTTCACCTGCGTATCTTCCAGAAGCAGAATTATCAGCATTGAAATTTCTTCAAAAACAACCTGATGGCATAGTATTGACGAGTCTATATGATAAAAATATATCATATAAATGGGACGACCCAAAACCCCTTTTTGCATATGCGGATACTGCGTATGTATCGGCATTTTCTCATAAAAAAGTTTATATGGCAGATATAAATCAACTTGAATTACTTTCTATCAATTATCATGATAGATTACAAGAGGAAAATATATGGGATTGTGAACTGATTAAAAAAATAAACTATATATATGAGGTGCATGCGATTATGCAAAAAAAAGATTTTCATTCGTGTGCGAGCCGATTGCGTGCAATTTTCAAAAATGCAGACATAACAATATACCGTCGTTTATAATAGACGTATGAATTCGTTCTTAAAACATACATGGGAATGGTATAGTATACCGCTTATAGTGAGTATATTTTTTTTAAATTATCATTATTACAAATTTTATCAGTCCGATTATTCAAAAATTACTCAAGCGGTCTCACCATCAATACAACAGAATAATTATGAATTGATCCAGAGTTATCACCCCTATTATCAAATCTATCTTCTTGCTCAAAAAATAAAAGACCCGGAGAAAGACATTATTTTTATTCGCACTAAAACAAATGAACAAAATAAGCAATATCTTCATGAGCTGACTATCATGATGAATTATTATTTTTATCCTCACCTTCTTATACCACATTCTCTCAAGGATTTTTTGCCGCTTAAACCACACAAAAATCAGATTATTATTTCTGATTTTGAGCTTTCTCTGCTCAATCTTGAAAGTCCACATCTAAAAAATAGTGTCATGAAAAAAAAAGATCTCGCACGAATAAACAGAAGAACAGAAGACGATTTTTTTGTCTATCAAGTCATTGAATAAGTCATATGCACAGCGATTTTTTATATCTTTTTTTATACATATTTATTTTTTATAGTATTGGTTTTATTTCTTTATTATCTTTTTTTCCCTCAGTGTTGAGAAAACGCAGTTTTTTTGTCATCTGTGGTATTGCGTGGGCTTTGGGCAATTGCTTTGGAGTTCTCGTGCTTTATGTGCTTGCATTTGCTCAAAAGCTTTCAATCATTACTCCATTAAATATATTTGTCTTATGCGTTGTTTTTTTGGTCCTCCTTCTTTTAATCTTATATAAAAAAAAGGTACACACACAAATAGTGCAAAGTAAGAATCTGAAAGCAACTCTTGTCATCGGTGTATTTTTTTTGATTTTCTTTTTTCCTTTGCTCAAAAATGCGCTCTTTTCTTATTTAATTGATTGGGATTCAATTGCTATATGGTTATTAAAAGCACGGGTATTTTTTTATGCGGGAGGAGTATGGAGCACTCCTTTTTTCAATGATCAGTCTATTTTTCAATATGCCCATAAAGCCTATCCTGTGGGTTTTTCTCTTTTAATTTCAGGGTATTACATGCTTATCGGTAAAATAAATGATCAGGCGGTACAACTTTATATTAGTATGTTTTACCTTAATCTCGTGTTTATTGTGTATGGGTTTTTCAGAGAGC
>DATDVH010000005.1:0-8015 GCA_035290045.1 Patescibacteria group bacterium
TATACATTCCATGCCCAGCGTGAAGGGATGCGTTTGCATTCGGAGGGGGCATCAATATCGTATATGGCGTACCTTTTTGAGGAGCTTTCAAATACCCTTCTTTTTCCCAAAAATGATAGATTTTTTCCTCGTGAAGTGAAGCAGCGAATTGAACATCCATAATTGACAAACTATATCAAAAAAAGACACATAATTCAACCATGCGTGTTTTATAATACTTTCTAATATGTCATGGATATACACGTCGCTTCAATGGTATTTTATGCTTGCGATTATGGGCTTGATCTTTTTCCCTACAGCAAAAAAAATGCTCGGAAAAGTGTTTTACGATGATGGATATGCTTTTTCAAAAGTCATTGCGATTTTGATCATTAGTTATGTTGTATTTGTATTCGGATCATTTAAGTTGATTGCATTCACCCAAAAAGGGATTCTTTTCATCATAGGATCAGGCATTCTGTTGAATATATTCCTTTTGTTTCGGCAGTCAAAACAACGCCTCCAATTATTTTCTTACCAAAAACTTCTGATGATTGTATTTGAGGAACTGTTGTTTTTGGCTTCCTTTCTTTTTTGGATATATGTAAGGGGTCAAGAACCTTCAATAAAAGATCTTGAAAAAATGATGGATTTCGGTTTTATCAATAGCCTTTTACGATCCTCTTTTTTTCCCCCATCTGACATGTGGTTTGCAGGACACACCGTCAATTATTATTATTTCGGTCATTTGACAGGCGCAGTGTTAACCAAGCTTTCAAACCTCCCATCAGTAAAAACCTATAACCTCATCCTCGCCACACTTTTTGCGCTCGGGATCACTCAAGGATTTTCTCTGTGTTTTACCCTTATATATCAAGGATTATCTAGTTCTGCTCTACAGAGCATAAATAGAAAAATAAAAAAAGGGAGAATAATGCTTCATACGATTTTCGGTGGAATAATAGGTACGTTTCTCCTTAACTTTGGCGGCAATCTACATACTATATATCTTTTTACCAGAGGGTATGCTAACGATGGTCCAATTCCTTTTTGGAAAATAATGAATATATTTAACCCTACTGCGTATTGGTATCCGAATGCCACACGCCTCATCCCCTTTACTATCCACGAATTTCCTCTTTACTCGTATGTAGTGGCAGATCTTCACGGACATGTATTTGATATTCCTTTTGTCCTCCTGACTCTCTCGCTTCTTTTCACTTTTTTTATTCTCAATACATCTCATTCCGCACACAGTTCTGTGCGCAGAATTAATATAAAACGATTAAAACCATATAACCTGTTGTTATTCGGTTTGCTCACTGCAATACACTATATGACAAATGCGTTTGATGGTCCTATCTATCTTTTATTGATAGTCATAATCATTTTTTTGTTATATAGGGCGACGCGTCTTTTTTTTCTCTCGGCAGGAATACTTATTATATCGTTTATTTCCTTTAACATGCCTTTCTCAATTCATTTCTCACCATTTGTGTCTGGTATTGGAGTCAATTGTGCTCCACAATTTTTAGTTGCATTAAAAAAAATGGGCCCGTTTCTTTTTGAACAAGGAAAATGCCAAAATTCACCCGTGTGGATGTTTATGCTTTTGTGGGGATTTTTTTTATTCAATTTTATTTTTTTCCTTATTGCGCATATGAAAAACCAAAAAGAACATATAACAACTAATTTTATTCTTGTCCTTTTTGGCCTTTCAACTCTCCTTCTTATTATTCCAGAATTTTTCTATGTCAAAGATATTTATCCCGCGCACTTTCGCGCCAATACCATGTTTAAATTAGGATATCAAGCATTTATCATGATGACTATCGCATCAGCATATACGTTTATACTATTCAAACGACAGTTTCGTTTCACCTTTTTTTATCTTTTATATTTTATTTTTTATATTTTATTTTTTTCGCTTATAGCTTCCTATCCTGTATTTGCGATCTCATCGTATTATGGAAAGCTTCATAAAACACCTCAACTTGATGGATCAGGATGGGTAAACACATTGTATCCAGAATATAAAGAAATCATTGAGTATTTCAATACAAAGGTAAAGGGACAACCAACCATATTGGAGGCGCAAGGAGACTCGTATACCACATATAATATCGTCTCATCATATACAGGACTTTCCACTGTCGCTGGGTGGTGGGTACATGAATGGCTCTGGCGCGGCTCAAGCGACGTGGTGGGCACACGAATTCCTGACATTGAAAATATCTATCAATCAACTGATGAAGCGCTAACTCTTAATCTAATAAAGAAATATTCCATCAAGTATATTATTATTGGACCAAACGAGCGAGAAAAATATAAAACATTGAATGAGAAAAAATTTACACGTATTGGAAAAAAGATTTTTATATCTCACGATGGAAAAGGAACGATATACGAAATATGAAGTAAGAACTCATTAGATTTGTATTAAGATTAAAATATTATTTTAATGTTCTTTTTTCACAGATTTGAAATTAAAGGTTTTTTTATTTTTTTTCATGTGGAGTCTGATTTTCCTTTTTTCGTCGTGTATAGAAATTATAAGCCTGAATACCAAGAGCTAAAATAAGTGAAATCAATCCTCCTATCTGCTTATCAGAACGAATTAAATATATAGCTCCAATAATAACAGTAAAAGTTATTATGAATGAAAATATCATTCCAATTCTCTCGTTCCAAACATTTGATCCTATTACTTTTTTTTCCAAAGCTTGTCTATGTGAAGTTTGACCTTCCGTCAATTTAATAATTCTATTAGCAGAACCTTTTAAGGTTTCTTCATATTTTTTTAAGACATCTGGGTGTGGAAGTGGGCCAGTAAAAACTTCGCGTCTATGAAATTCCTTAACGAAGTTTTTCTGTTGGTCTTTGTTATTTTTGGAGGAGGTTATTTGATTTTCCGATGATTGATTCATATTGTTTGATTGCAGAAAACAAATCTTGTCCTACTATTTCCCAATCTCTTTTCAACGCATTAAAATCTGCTTCTTCTTCATTGTTACTATAATTATAGACATCCAGATTTCCAAACAAATCAAGCACTCTAGCAGTGCCTTTCCAAAAACTAGGAACATGAGATAAATTACTAAAGTAAGACGTAGTTAATTGCATACTTTTATATTTTCTCATAGAAAAAAATACTTGTCAAATGATTAAAAAAATAATTTTATTTTTTACGTACGAATTATTGTTCGTGTACTCTGAATAGTTAAAAAAAGAATTTATCTATATCACATACATAAAACAACAAAAAAACCATTGACAGAATGCCTATTTTCTGATAGGCTTTTTTTTACTTCCGACAGATACATATCGGAAAGAACTATTATAAGGGCATTACTATTTGTCGTAATCTAAGCGAACGGTAGTGATGCTCTTTCTTTTTTATAAACTCATTTTATAAATGAAAAATACTGACTGGAATCCGTAAATTTTTCTTCATAAGCATTTCAAACTGATTTTTTGCAAAAAGAGCCCATTCTTTTTTGATCAATGGTCTGTATGATTTTCCAACCTTACGTACGATAGAGTAAGAATAATTTTGTTTCATGACTATAGTGTAAAAAGAATCTCTTTATCTGTCAAGTCTCATAGTAAAATACAATATAAATATAAGACACCCTATAGTTAAAGTGTAAACTACAGACTACTACAATGATACAAATAGTTAATCACTCTTCTATTAAAACTATGTGGATATTGTGTGTATAGGTAAATAAGAATAAAAAAGGATACTAAATCTGAAGAATTTTTTGGAATAATGAGGTATTTTTGGTTTTGATACCATCTATGGATATTAAAGTCAATTTTTTGAGCTCACTTTCTTTATCAGTACCCCAGACAAACACTTTGAAACCAAGAGCTTTCAGATCATCCACAAATTCTTTTGTGGCAAAACGATAAAAAAGAGATATGCCATCAAGTTTAATTTTCCTGAATTTTTTTTTAAGAAGAATTATTGCAATACGTGAAAATAAAATAGCAACAAAAACAAGGAAAACTCTAATGACCCTCCGACGATAAAAATCTTGACTATCAGTGATACTTGAACTTAAAAAATATTCCCCATACGGTATTTCTTCTTGTATTTCAAACAAGGTATTCATATCAAACGAAGAAAAATAAACCCGTTTGAAATAACCATGTTTCTTAAATAAATAAATAATCTCATAGACACTCGCTTTATCTTTGATATCAATATCAAGTATTTTTTTACTCGTCTTAAAAAGGGGTAATACTTCTCTCAGACTCAAAACCCCAAGATGTTTGATGTCTGAGAAATTCACCTCATCAATCAGTACAGTATGACCATTTGTTTTTATCCCGCGATCATGAGAAATTACTATGATATTATCTTTTGTTTTTCGCACATCCACCTCAATTGCGTCAACAAAATCATCAGAAAGTGATTTTTTAATCGTTTCAATTTTATTTTCATGTACGCCTGATCCACCACCTCTATGGGCAATACAAATAATACGGTTACTCATTAAATTCATTGATAAAAAGTGTTAATTGATGTTTTAATTCGTCAAAATAATGTGATATTTTTTTAACTTTTAATTTTTTTTCTAACAGGGGATAGTTTGAACCACCCATTTTGTAATCAAAAATTTTTTTATATATCCCACCACTATTATTTGAAAAATGATATAGCCACGCAAGCGCATATTTTTTAAACACGTTAAAATGTCCTTCTTTTTTGAACCGGCGCATAGAAAAAGTAATTTTTACGTTTTTAAGGACATAAGCACAAACACCATATTTTCGCGCGCGTGACACTATCTCATAATCTTCTGAAAAAAACAATTTTTCATTAAAGCCGCCCAAAAAATGAAAATACTCTTTTTCAAATATCATTGAACCGCCTGCTGATATTGGTCTGCCAAAATTTTGAGACACTTCAATAAAAAAATTTGCGAGACTAAAAATAATAGAGTCTTGATAGTATTTTTTTGAAACATGAAAAAGAGGTATAAAAATCAAAGATTTGTTTGACCGCATTGCTTTGAAACAATTTCCTATAAAATACATATTTATTCGTGAATCAGCATCTAAAAATATAAGATAACGCCCCCGTGCATGACGTGCTCCCCAATTGCGCTGAAATGACACATTTCGTTTTGTAACACTATGAACATATATGGGTAGAGAAAAATCTTGGGCTAACTCCAATGTCTTATCTGACGAATGACCATCTATCACAATCGTCTCAAATGACTTTTCTTTTTGTTTTTGAAGATCCTTCAACAGTTTGGGTAAAAACCGTTCTTCATTCAAAGTTGGTATAATAATAGAAAAATAAGGAGCATCCATATTTTATATTATACAAAGTATGACAATTTCAGTAGTAATCCCAGCATATAACGAAGAAAAATATATAGCACAATGCCTTGATGGACTACAACATCAAACGGTAAAGCCAGATGAGATTATTGTAGTAAATAATAATTCAGATGACAAAACTATTGCAATCGCAGAAAAATATCATGCGTATATAATCCATGAAAAACAACAAGGAATTATACATGCCCGAAACGCAGGATTTAACGCGGTACGCTCTGATATCATTGCACGATGCGATGCAGATACTATCCCAGCGTATGATTGGATTGAACGAATTATATCCGATTTCACCAATCAAACCATCGATGCCATATCAGGTCCTATTTTCTTTCATGATCTTCCTATGATGAAAACATTTAACCTTCCCAGTAAAATGTATGCGCAATTTATGAAAAAATTACAAGGACATGAGACGCTTCTTGGTCCAAATATGGCACTCACCAAACTTATGTGGAACAAAGTGAAAAATGAAGTGTGTCTTGATGATACAAAAGTGCATGAAGATATTGATCTTGCTCTGCATGTGAAAAAATATGGCACTATTCTGTTTGATCCGGCATTGTGTGTCCATACTTCAGCGCGTAGAATGCGGAGCAACGTGTTTTCTTTTTTTGTAGAATATCCTATCCGTTTTATCAAAACCCTCAATCAGCATAATTGAATTATTGCATCATAGCTTCTTCCCAAAATTTTTTGCGACAATGACTAAATCAAAGATGTCAACCACGCCGTTTTTATCTGCATCGCCGAGGAACCCTGCTCCTCTTTTCCCAAAGTCTTTTGCAACCGTAACCAGATCAAAAATATCAACTTTGTTGTCATTATTTAAGTCTCCTTCAAGGGTTTGGAAGTCGTCAATGATTTTCAAATCTCGCCCTGTTGAAAAAATCTGTTGAGAGGTGTCTTCATTTTTCATAGAAACATTTACCCTATATATTTTCGCAGGAGCGGTTGCAGGAATAATAACAGTTGGGGTTAAAAGTGTTTCTTCACCGTTTGAACTAATCCAATGAGAAAAACGATTATAATACCCAAATGTTATATGTCGTGGATCGTCAAATAAAGCACTCATATTTACATCGGGACACCCATAATTATTATTTTTAACGCGTAAAGAAAAGGTAAAAGTCAAATTTGATAGTTTTTTTCTTTTTAAGGTACATCCCTCATTTTCACTACAAACCAAATTTTGCTTCTGAGTAAATATCTCACGACTATTTTCTCCCCATTCATAAGAATATATATCGTCCATATTCACATAAAAATCGTTGTCCCTACATGCTGAATCACTCAATTCAATTTTCACTATCACTTCTCCCTTATATGTATCTATGCCCATGTTTGTCAGATTAATTCCGGTGTTTTTTATATCAAAACTTTGACCGTGTTTCAGTTCAAAATCCAACCGATCATTTGAAGAATTCATCTTGATTAATCGAGTTTCTAAAGGTTTATTTCTCCAATTAACATATATTCCTGCTGACATTCTTGCATCAAAACCAATTGATTCTCGATATTCTAAATAATAGATAGGGAAATTACCCCCACCAGATCGACTAATTTTTGCAACTACCGCATCTTTTGTCTCAAGCGGTTTTAAGGTATATGTTCCTGATTGATTCACATCTATCACCGACTGATTTATGGGGCTTAACCATTGAAATACTTCTTTAAAATACCCGTTGAAATGTTTAAATCCAGGAATTCCCATTGGATCAAATGGATTACTACGTTCAATATATTTGCAGTTTTTTTCTTGAGATAACTGATCGCATTCCCATGTATGAGCATGACCTACTCCCAAATTATGTCCAAACTCATGAATAAAAACACTGGCATCGTATGGCACACTACCTAGGCTAAATAAATTTATAGATGCGTCAAAAGGGCCTGTTTGTGAATCTTGTAAATGTGTTTTACCGACAGTTCCCCATCCGGCATATATTCCCCATCCTCCAATCACTACTCGGTCGTATCGTGTAAAATCAATATCATCATCAATAAGCGGTAGTATATCCCGTTCAAACCTAATCTCGCTTGCAGTTTTATAATCTCCTATTTTATACCATCCATACACATCGCTGTTTTCTGCATCTAACCACATCTTATCATAAGATACTTCTTTAAAAAGTGTCTGTGAATCTCCTTTGAATATATAGTTAAATTCTTCTTCCTGAGAAGATAAATTAGTAAGATTGGCTCCGTTGGGATATACAAGAATAAATACTATCTTTTGTCCTCCTATCGCATCCGGACTCGTTTCTTTAAGGACTTCGACATTGGTGGGGACGGGATCGTTATTTTCTCCCCCTTCTTGAGGAGCTCCTAATACTCTTGCAGTTACATCATCATCAAGCGCTACTCCATTGACATTCAAAGTTGTTCCTGATATATGACCACCAAATGCTCCCTCGCCATCTTGCATGTGAGAAGATGAGGCTGGATAGAAATTAAAACGAGTATGATCTTTGAGATTTTGCAGAGAATACTCAAAGAGTGAGTTTTTATGATTTTCAAAATCATCAAAGTGCATGACACCAAGTTCTGCGTTAGATAGGGTCAATGGTTTTTCAACATATTGTAGCAGTTTCTCATCAAGCGACGAAGTTTGAGATGAAGTCAACACATTCCCTAAAAATACATACGGATATTTTTTGATTGCTTGTTTCATGAGTGTT
>DATDVH010000006.1:0-3696 GCA_035290045.1 Patescibacteria group bacterium
AACACTCATGAAACAAGCAATCAAAAAATATCCGTATGTATTTTTAGGGAATGTGTTGACTTCATCTCAAACTTCGTCGCTTGATGAGAAACTGCTACAATATGTTGAAAAACCATTGACCCTATCTAACGCAGAACTTGGAGTCATGCATATTGATGATTTTGAAAATTATAAAAACTCGTCATTTGAGTATTCTCTGCAAAATCTAGCAGATCATACTCGTTTTAATTTCTATCCAGCCTCATCTTCTCACATGCAAGATGGCGAGGGAGCATTTGGTGGTCATATTTCAGGAACAACCTTGAATGTGAATGGAGTAGCGCTTGATGATGATGTAACTGCAAGAGTATTAGGAGCTCCTCAAGTGGGAGGAGAGAATAATGATCCTGTTGTTACAAATGTTGAAGTCTTGAAAGAAGCAAGTCCAGATGCCTTAGGGGGACAAAAAACAGCTATCATTTTTGTATACCCTAAAGGAACTGATATAACACAACTTCCTCCTAAAGAAGAAATATTTAATAATATTCTCACCGGAGACGTCCAGAAATTCTTCAAAGAAGCCTCCTATGGTAAGATGTGGTTGGATGAAGCAAATAGTCATATGTATGGGTGGTATGAGATAGGATCAGGTATTGGTCCGTGTAGTCTATTTGACCACTTGAATGAGGTGATAAGCATCGTTGATGCTAACATTGATTTGACTCGTTATGATAGGTTAATGTTTGCTGTTAATGGTTTCCATGGTGGATGTGCTATTTTAGGAAAATTATCTTTAGAAGATCAACAGACTGGTCCTTTCCGCTCGTCTGTAGGCACTTTTGGTACGTTTATTGAATCCGGGGGTAGGAAAGTAGATTATTTTTTTTGGGATTTTGCTTTCGTCCACGAAATGGGGCATAATTTAGGTGTTGCTCACGCAAATGCCTGGAGATGTAAGCAGGGAAGTTTAGAAGGCAACTGTGAACATATTGAAGGAGGTAACACATATGATGTTATGGGTGGAGGTCGGTTAAATCATTTTAACGGTTACTTTAAACACGTCTTCCAATGGCTCAATAAACCGGTAATCAACATTACCTCATCAGGAAGATATAGACTTCAACCTCTTGAAAATTCCGATGCTGTTATAGCTAAAATATATCGTCCAGAATTAAATAACTTTCCGATTTATTATTTGGAGGCGAGAATTCCTGTAGGTTTTGATAATAATCCAGCTACCTCAACTAAGATAAAGGGAATACATATCAATTGGGTCTATGAACCTTTACGAACACGACTTATACTTGGACCTGAACGTGAAGACGGATTGTGGGATCAACCATCAATGAGGATTGGAAAAAGTTTCCATGATTATCCAGTGGGTTTGACGATTACTAATATTGATAACAATATTATTGATGTTCGTTTTGAAGAACCAGCAGTATGTAAGCGAAATAATTTTGGGTTTGAAATGTTACCTGTACTTGCATCTTCAAGCTTAACAGGTGAAGCAACGATAGAAAATTTAACTTGCAGTGACATAAAATGTACTCTCAAAAGAAAAAAAGATGATACGGTTTTTATTGCTTTTAGATTTAAAGTTATAAACAATAATTCATATAGTTGTCCTGGAGTTAATGTGGAAGGTTTTCTATTCCAACATTTTCCAGAAAACGGAACGACCTATTCTAGGGTAAAACTAATTGAGAGCGGTCGAGAAGCATTTTATGCACCAAGTAAATTGTTTGTATCAACAACCCCAAGCGGAATATACAAATTTCAGATTACTGTCCAAAATCGAGAGGATAGTTCAATAATCGTTTCAATGCCAAGAGAAGTAGAACTCGTTGACGACTTTCAAATCCTTGAAGGCGATCTGAATAATGACGAAAAAGTTGACATCTTTGATCTCGTTACCGTCGCCAAAGATTTCGGGAAAAAGGGCGAAGGATTTCCCGGTGATGCAGATAAAAACGGCGTGGTTGATATTTTTGATTTAGTCATTGTCGCAAAAAATTTTGGTAAGAAGCTGTGATAAGAAGCTCAAATTTGGATAAAATGGACTTGCTAAATACAAAATATCTGATAAAATACATTTAGCAGTACACTATGAGTATAACTCGCTACGTAACGATTGAGGCATACAAATATCTTGCGCACGATGATATTTTACTTTTTGTCGGCGCGCGGCAAGCGGGAAAAACGACTATCCTCAGACAACTGGAGGCACACATACAAGAAAAAAATCAATTGACGTATTTTTTAAACTTGGAAGACCCCGATTACTTGACCCTTTTGAATGCTTCCCCTAAAAATCTTTTAAGGATTTTTAACTTTGATCTTGAGAGACAAACAGTCGTTTTTATTGATGAGATTCAATACTTGGCTAATCCTTCGCATTTTTTAAAGTATTTTTATGATGAATATAAGGGACGTATTAAACTAATTGTTTCAGGATCGTCGGCTTTTTACCTAGATCAGAAATTTACCGATTCGCTGGCAGGAAGAAAAAGGCTTTTTCATGTTTTTACTCTTTCATTTAGAGAATTTTTACGGTTTAAGAAAGAGGAACTCTTATCGCACAAAGATTTTGCGGGTTTGAGCTTATCAGAAAAGGAAAAGGTCAATTTATATTATCATGAATATCTGATATACGGCGGTTACCCGCGGGTAGTTTTAGCGCCAATCAATGAAAAAAAAGACATCCTGCAAGAATTGGCTTATTCCTATATCAAGAAAGATATTTTTGAAGCCAACGTCCGGCAAGATGAGATTTTTTACAAATTATTTAAAATTTTAGCAGCGCAGACGGGCAATTTAGTAAACGCCTCAGAACTTGCCTCCACCCTTGGCGTTTCCAAAACGTCCATTGACTATTATCTGTATGTCATGCAAAAATCATTTCACATCAAGCTCGTTCATCCGTTTTTCCAAAATGTAAGAAAAGAGCTCACCAAAATGCCGAAAGCCTATTTTCTGGACGTTGGACTGCGCAATTTTTTTATGGACGATTTTGAGGCGTTTACCGTAAGAGATGATCGCGGTATGCTTTTGGAAAATATGGCTTTCCGTCAGCTGTTGGAAAAACACGACGACAGTGATATCAAATTTTGGCGAACCATACAAAAACATGAAGTAGATTTTGTTGTTGGAGAAAAAGAAGCTTTTGAAGTCAAAACTAACCCCTCCCAATTCAAAGAAAAAAACTATCAGTTATTCCTTACTCAATATCCCCATATCCCTTTGAAAATTATTTCTTTTGATCAACAGAATACCCATATTGGTTCCTACAGGATCATTGAAGTGTGGCAAATTTGAGCTCTTGCTTTTTTCGTTTCTTTATCTCACAATGACTATATATGTTTTGGGGTAAGGTGAAAAGAAGCGTATTGTTTGTTGTGCTGGCAGTTGGTTTAGTAGTTGTCGGCGTCAAAGCGCAAGAATCAAGTTCACTCTCTCCCACGCCTTCTCCATCACTCTCACCATCAACCTCAACCATTCCTCCAATCAATACCGAAAGTCTTCGTGATCCAGACGCATTCAAACTTGATCAGCAGATCAAACAGGCGACGCGTGAACTTCTTAAAAGTACTGATACCTCCACTGGCGAGAATAAAGCATCATATAGAAAAACACTCATGAAACAAGCAATCAAAAAATATCCGTATGTATTTTTAGGGAATGTGTTGACTTCATCTCAAACTTCGTCGCTTGATG
>DATDVH010000007.1:0-15789 GCA_035290045.1 Patescibacteria group bacterium
AACAATGTATGGCGTTTAACACCAAATACAATCAACGCAGATTTCATCAGGCGTTAGGGTATAAAACACCTGCTGAATATGTTATATTACAAGTTGAAAAACAAACTCATCAACTGTATCGTATGTATAGGTCCTGAACAATCGCTTGACAAACATGATCAAATAGCATAGAATACTCATTACATTCAAGCTTTGATTGAGCTTAAAAACTAAAAAAGTCTCATTTCATTATTCATTGAAAATAATATATATGAAAAAATACACTATTTTTTTAACCTACAGCATATTGCTCGTACTCTCTGTCTTTTTTGTCGTACCAACACGTGCGTTGACTCTAAAAATCCTTCCGACCATTCAGCAAAAAGTAGAGGACTTAAAAACTCAAAGATGTACCACGCTCACTCAGAATATTGATCGCCGAATCAACCGATTCAACAGTAATAAAGAACGACACATCAGTCAATACAATACTGCAAAACAACGTCTTACTCAATTGGCGGCAAAACTACAGCAAAAAGGATATGACGTCACACAGTTGCAAGCCGATGCAAAAATATGGGATAGCAAAATTCAAAAATTCGCTTCAGATTATACAGTCTTTATAAACAAACTTACCGAGACCAAAAATGTCGCGTGCGGACAATCAGATGAAACATTTAGAACTTCTCTTAATCAAGCACGGCAGCAAGTAAAAATAGTGTATCAAGATTCAACTGATGCACGAACCTATTACCAAACAGTTATCAAAGCTGATATACAAGCACTACGCGATCAAAAACCAACCATCGCTAGTCCTCAATAAAAATTGAAAATTATTTGATTCCAATATGAAATCTAAAACTACACTCATCATTTTTGCAGTTATCCTTATTCTTATTGTCTTATTTTTGCGAAATAGATCTCAAAAAATACCAACAATTCCGTATCCTCCCAATACTCAAAATCAAATAACTGATACTAATACCATACAAAATGGGACTGTTGATCAAAGCACTGTAGCAATTGATACTGATCTGCAATCTCTTGACAATATCGTCAACGGAATAAATAATGAAGATTTTGCATCAGCCACTCTTGATGGTATTGAATAACTTACTCACAATCGCAAGAGGTGTTTGTTCATCAGACTGACCAAGTGGATTATCACGAAAAATTTTTTGTACTAATGAAACATTTACTCCTTTTGAATACCCAAGTACTCGCACTCCATAATCATTCGCATCAATGATTACAATAGGTGCATGAAATAATTTTGAAAGACGTACTGCAACTTGCATGGGATTTTTAGGTCCTAATTTAGCACTTTTATTGCCTGGAGGAAGTGTATACGAACAGGGTCCATCAATCGCGTTGATATTTGATCCTACCACATGATAAAACACTCCTCGCAGTCCAAATAGTTTTGTGATCATTGTGCATACCGATGCATAGAGAATACGCACCAATCCAACTTCTTGTAAAGCCAATTCCATTGTATACGGACTTTTAAGCCCTATTCCACCTCTATGTCTACTGACAAATCGTGATAAAAAATGCGCCCACCATGAAGGATGGATATCTCGTATAAGAAATGATCGTCTTTGCATGATCGCAATTATTCGCTCTGAGATAATAAGCATGTCATTCTTCTGTAAAAATGGAAGCGCATACGATCGGATAATCGTATCAATATGATCGCGTTCAGTAATCAACGATGTTTTAACAGGATATCGTGCGTATGATATACCGTCAACTACAATAAGTAGTTTTTTTCCTTTATTTGGAAGAAAAAGATGAACTAATCTCTGACCCATATTTTTTGCCATTTACAACAAAGATACAGTCTCTGCAATCTTTTGATTTATGGAAAGACTTTTTTCAATTTTTACCCTTTCGCCCTGCGGAACATTTTTTAATAGACTTTCTATCACCTCTCTATGTTTTTCTATTGAAAGCTTCAAGGTAAGAATAAAATCGCTCCCTGACGACATGCCTTGTTTTTGAGCATCAACCAACAATGGATTAATTTTAGCTAAATACTTTTCTGCCTCTTCAACGGCAACAGTCGCTAATTCCCATTTTCCTTTTTCTGATAATTCAATCGCCATACGAATGCGTTTATCTGCAAAAAGTAAATAAAGACTGGCTTTTTTTATCTGATCGCGTGTAGCAAATTCAAGTATTTTATCTCTGACATTTTTTATAAAAAAAAGTGGGTTGTCAGGAAGCATGCCTGCATATGGTAAATCATACGATATTTTTTTGGACTCTATCCTGATCTCTTCCTGTCCATGTATTGGTGAAGGATAAATATTAAAAATAATACTAGTGAAAAAAATAAAAATAGCAAATATTTCAATAAGACTTTCTTGACGCATACAATGCTTATTATAACATAAACTATAGCTAAAAACAGGGAGCATGAAAAATAATCATGCTCCCTGGTAAAAAAGATCTTGGTTATTTAACTGATCGTTTTAATGTTTTTCCCGCAGTAAAGCCAGGAGTTTTTGTCGCACCGATTTGAATCGGAGCGCCTGTCTGTGGATTTCTCCCTTTACGAGCAGCACGAGTGCGTACCATAAAGGTTCCAAAACCAGTCACTACTACTTTTTCATTTCGCTTCATTGCCTCTGATATGATAGCAAACACTGATGTTACTGTTATTTTTGCGAGCTTAGAAGTCAGATCAGCTTTTTTTGCAACTTGCGAAATAAGGTCTGCTTTTGTCATGAATATTTTCACCCCCTCTCTAATAAAAAAAGAATTGTCAACACACAGAAAGAATAGAAGAATTTAAGCCTCTTGTCAATCTATATTAAAAACATCGTATTATAACAATACATATCATGAATGGCTTGTTGCATACGCACGATATTCCCGAATGATAGTAATTTTTACCTGACCGGGAAAAGTAGGAAATTTTTCATTTATCTCTTTCTTTATCTCTTCAGCTAAAATAACCGCATCATCATCAGTAATCTCCTCAGGAATGACCATGACGCGAAACTCGCGTCCTCCTTGTACTGCATATGCATCCCGCACTCCCTTTTTGGTACGCGCAGTATCTTCTATGGTCTTTATTCTCTGTAAATATTCTCCAAAATCTTCATGACGTGCTCCAGGACGTCCTCCAGATACTGCATCGGCAATATAGACGATCACTGCTTCAAGTGAAGAAAAGGGAACATCTTCATGATGAGATGCAACAGAGTCAATCACTTTTTGTGGAATTTTATATTTTTTCAATAAATCTACTCCCAACTGTACATGAGAACCTTCCTTATCAGTAATTACTTTTCCTATATCATGGAGCAAACATCCTAATTTCACCGTTTTTACGTCTACCTTCAGCTCGTGGGCGAGCGCAACACCAATTTTAGTCTCCTCAAGAGTATGAATAATCATGTTTTGTCCATACGAATAACGATACTTAAACCTGCCTAATAATTTCACAATCTCAAAAGGAAGATCATACACATTCACTTTTTGACACAGTTCCTCGCCTGCTTTGATAATAAGCTTTTCTATTTCTTCTCGTGTTTTCTTAACGATTTCTTCTATGCGCTCTGGCTGAATTCGTCCATCTCTGATCAGCCTATCAAGAGAAACCTTAGCAATCTCACGTCTAACTGCATCAAATGAGGATAATTTGATCATACCCTCATCCTCCAGATCAACATCAACCCCTGTCGCAAGCTCAAATGCACGGATATTGCGTCCTTCTTTTCCAATGATTCTCCCTTTTATCTCCTCGTTAGGAATACTGACTGTTGAGAGAGTATACTCAGCGATATAGTCAACCGCTCCATACCGCATCGCATCAACAAGCAATTCTTTTGCTTTCTCATCTATTTTTGCCTGAGTCTCTTCTTCTGCATTTTTAATTTGTTTGGCAATCTCACCTTTTAATTTCTCTTCAACATTACGAAGAATAAGCTCTCTTGCTTCCTGAGGAGTAAGATGCGCTATTTTCTGTACTTTTGTAATAATTTCTCCTCGATTTTTCATCAATTGTGTTTTTTCAGCATCTATCCTTTTTCTCTCTTGTTCGTTACTTTGATGCATTCTATCAATCTCTTGCTCTTTGACGTACAATCGTTTTTCAAAAATTACTGCATCTTTTGTTATTCGTCGTGCTTCTTCTTCAGAATTTTTTTCAATCTGCAGAGCTTTTTCTTTAGCAGTAATAATAATTTCTTTTGCTTTCAAATCTGCTTCACGAAGTTTTTTTTCTATCTCTTGTTTTTTTTCCTTGATAGAAGGAAAGAGATTCAATAATTGAGATAACATATAATTAAATAAAAAGGGTAGATTGGGAAGATTTAAGATTATTACACTCTATAACTGATTATTCGTGAGAATATCAACGTAATATGTTGCATACATTCCATGTATAATAATAAACTTCTCTCTGTTATTCCCTTTTATCCGATAATGTATAAAAATGTATAAAGTATGTGATGCTATTCTACTCCTTCGTATATAAAACTACAAATGCAATTTATCCTGCGAACACCCGCGCATAGACTTCCTTTATCAATGCGTTTTTAAATTTTTCATCTTTTGCGAGCATATCTTTCACCTGTTCTTTCCCTTGTCCCAATACTTTTTCTTTATGTTTGATAAAAGACCCGCTTTTCACCAAAATCCCAGAACTTATTGCCGCATCAATTAACGCATCTTCACGATCAATTCCGTTACCAGTAATAGTAAAAATAGCATCGCGAAAAGGAGGAGCCATTTTATTTTTCACAATTTTTACCCTCACACGAGTACCAATGATTTGATCTCCCTTTTTAAGCGTCTCAATCTTACGTACGTCCATACGTAAAGATGCATAAAATTTGAGTGCCATTCCTCCTGTGGTCGTCTCAGGATTGCCAAACATGATGCCAATTTTCATACGTAATTGATTGGTGAAAATCACGATTGTTTTTGATTTGGATACGACGCTTGTCAACTTACGTAAAGCTTGCGACATCAACCGTGCCTGCACGCCCATCTGAGCATCACCCATCTCTCCCTCAATCTCCGATCGCGGCACCAGTGCCGCAACAGAATCAATCACAACCATATCAATCCCCCCTGAACGTATCAAACTCTCAGCGATCTCCAAAGCCTGTTCGCCTGTATCAGGTTGTGATATAAGAAGATCATCTACCTTGACCCCAAGAGTTTTTGCCCAGACTGGATCAAGTGCGTGCTCCGCATCAATGAATGCGGCTATCCCGCCTTCTTTTTGCGCCTGTGCGATAAGCGTCAAACACAACGTTGTTTTCCCCGAAGCTTCAGGTCCATATATCTCAATGATGCGTCCTTTCGGGATCCCTCCAATTCCTAATGCAATATCAAGAGGAAGAATGCTCGTTTTTATTACATCCATAGCTGACGTAACACGCTCACCTAATTTCATGATAGATCCTTTCCCAAACTGTTTTTGAATCTGTTCTATCACAAGAGCAACTGCTTGTTGTTTGGGACTTGGGTCAGGAGATTTCATATATTTTTATAGAGAGATGTTGCGCAAAAAATTTATAAAAGTATTCGTTATTCTATGATAAAATAAACGTGAATAAAAAGCAAGCGTCTTTAAATCACATTAAATCCATTTATCATCCAAAAGTAAACGCGAATAATTGTGCATTGCTGTCTTCAAATTCAAGTTTTAATATATGTCTTTCAGATGTGGGAAGAGTAATAAGTCTATATAATCTATCTTCATCAACCGTCACAATACCTTTTTTATTATCTTCCCCAAAATACTGCATCACGTCATCAATAAAAATCTTCACCCGTGCGCTCTTTTTTGAAGGTCTCATGACAAGAAAAACGTCTTTTGATTCAAAGTTAAAGTAGAGCCGTGCATTTTTTTGAGGATTTGCATATTCTTTCGTCATACGCCAAATCCCTTCAAACGCAACGGTATTATCAGATAACGATTGAGGAGGTGAATATAAGGAAAGGGTATCTGGGACTATTCTTTCAGACGAAGAAAAACCAGTGATACGCGCATATCCAAGATAGGTTTCAGGTGTTTTTGCATATGTTTGATATGAAGGATTATTTATGTCAATAGGAATATCTTTTACCCCAGTTTCTTTCAAAAGCGTTTGTATAACTTTTTCACTTGCGTCATATGCGCCCTCTCCAAAATGAACGTATCGTATATACCCTTCTTTATCAATAAAATACTTTGCAGGCCAATAATGATTGTCATACGCTCTCCATGTGGCAAAATTATTATCTTGCACAATCGGATAGGTCAGCTTGAAGTCAGAAATGGCTTTTTGTACATTATGTTCGTTTTTTTCAAATTCAAATTCAGGTGAATGCACGCCGATAATCACCAAGCCCTTGTCTTTATACGTATCCCACCATTTTCTTAAATAAGGAAACGTTCTCTGACAATTAATACATGAATATGTCCAGAAATCCAATAATACTACTTTTCCTTTTAATTGTTCAAGAGTTAATGGAGCATTTCCTATTCCATCAATTGGTAGATTAAACCATACACCCCCTGGGATGATCTCTGGCGCTTTTGTTCCTTGAGGTTGCAAAAGATTAAATGACGGTTTTCCTATCATTTCATTTGATACATCTTTTCCATATAAGTTTTTAAGTTTTTCACGTACCTTTTCATTATCTTCAAATTGAGTTAATCCTACTCCATATTGGGGAAACTTTTTTAAAATAAATGTTTGAAATGCGCGATCTGCATTCGTAAAAATTCCAAAAGCAGTAAGGATCATGAGTATTCCAAATGCTTTTTGTATAACCGCAGTACGCGCAACAAGCCAAGGCACTTTTCGTAATATATTCTGCCCGCCGATCATAATCAAAAACATGGGAATCGCGGTGCCTAAAGAATACGCAAAAGTGATGATAAAAGCATTCAACGTAACCGTCCCAGTGATAGCAAGCGCAATGACTGATGCAAGTATCGGACCAACACACGGCGTCCAGAGAAGTCCCAGAGAAAGACCTATTAAAAATCCCGGCGCAAAACCAGTTTTACCTTTACTACGAGGAACATATTGAGTAAGACGTGAAAAAAGTTTTTCTATTACTGATTGAAATTGAGGGAAAAGGAGCGACAGACCAAATCCCGCGATCACTATTATTGAAGTAAATCGCAATGAATCAGCAGGAATTCTGCTTAACTGTACGATAAGTGAAAGAAAAAGAGTAAAAAAAGTAAAACTCACAACAAATCCAATAATTACACCAATCGGCCGAGATTTCCCGCTCTCTTTTCCTCCCACAGTTGATGAAAGAATAATCGGTAAAACCGGCAAGATACAGGGGGAAAGAATAGTGACGATCCCTGCAAGAAATGCAAAAACGATAAGTAAAATCATATGTAAAATCAGTATACACGATTAAACATGAACAAGCCTCAACTTATTTTTAGGACATGAAGTATAATAGACTCTGTCTTTTCGGGGTATAGTTTAACGGAAGAATTTGCGCATGGGGTGCGTAAGGTCTCAGTTCAATTCTGAGTACCCCGACAAAGAGATAAAAACTATGGCATTATTTTCTATACAAAACAAGGTTGTAAGAAAAGTCCCGCCTATCAAGGTAGGGTTAGAAAGGAATATACAAAAAATATTTGAAGAAAATCTCAATGAGATTTTGAACATTATTTTTTTAGTCAGTGAATATTCAACAAGTAGAGGACGGATAGATTCACTTGGCATTGATAATAACGGCTCGCCCGTAATCATTGAATACAAGAGAAGCCAAAACGAAAATGTGATCAATCAGGGACTTTCATATTTGTTATGGCTTTTAGACCATAAGGCAGATTTTGAAATTTTGACACAAAAAGCAAAAGCTACTATTGATATTGATTGGACTTCACCAAGAGTTATTTGTGTCGCTGAAAGCTATAATAAGTTTGATTTGGATACTGCCGATTTACTTCCTATCAATATTGAGCTTTTGAAATTCCGTATTTACCAAAACAACATTCTATTGGTTGAGCTGGAGACACAACAAAAAGCACGTATCTCAACAGCAAAAGTTTTTGATAAAGTCAAGAAAGAAAGTTTAATCAGAGAAAAAATGAAATACTCACTTGAAAATCATCTTGGTCGTAAAAGCCCAAAAGCTATAAAAATTTTTGAGGCAATCAATGAAAAAGTCGTCACTCTTGATGAATCAATTATTGTTGAACCAAAAGCAAAATATATCGCCTATAAATTGGCAACAAATTTTGTTGATATCGTCGTAAAACAGTACGGCCTCAAAATTTTTCTTAATGTTCCAAGTGGTGAATTAGACGATCCATACAATATCGCTCGCGATCTCACAAAACCGAATAAAATAGGACATTGGGGAAATGGAGATTACGAAGTGAAACTCGAGAAAGAAGAAGATATTGATAAAGTTTTTGAGCTTGTTAAGCAAAGTTATATTTACAATAAATAAAATTATACCTACATAAAACTGTATTAGAAAAGGCACCGTGATAAACCACGATAAGGAAATTCCTTTTCGGTTACTAAAAAAAATTAAGTCGGTTTTGTAGGTTATGCTTCCAAAAATTTGCGAAAATTTGTTTGTTTAAAACTACCAAACTATTGAAAAAAAATGACCGCTTTGCAAAAACTCACACAACAAATAATACAGTTTCGGGATAAGAGAAACTGGAGACAGTTTTATACCCCAAAAGATATGGCGCTTGCGCTTGTTGCTGAAGTCGGCGAACTGATTGAACATTTCAAGTGGCACAAGGAAAAAGAAACTGTACGATATATTGCAAAGCATAAAAAAGAAATTGGAGAAGAGATTGCGGATGTTTTTTATTGGATACTGCTTATAAGCCTCGAACTTGATATTGATATTGAAAAAGCTTTTGATGAAAAAATGAAGAAAAACAATAAAAAATATCCAGCAAAAGAATATAAAAACAAACACACTAATCCTGCATAACGTTACTCATTTAACCACTGTTCAGCTCTCTCTTGAATAAACGCCTTATCTCCCCAATTGATGATCAACTTTTTATAATCTACACCATGACTTCTCATCCAATCAAATACCATACGAGACGCTTCCAAAAAACTACGTTTTTCAGTCTCATATTCTGGATCATCAGAAGCACGCTCGTATTCTATGCCAAAAATCTGTACAGTCAGGGTCCATGCATTGTGTTGGTATTTTTCAGACGGCACTACGATTGATACCTCTTCTCCACTTGAAAGTCTCATTTGCTTATCAAATGGGAGGAAAAAGGTAAGCTTTTTCTTTTCCTTGATTGCATTTTGAATAAGAGGAGAGTTTATGTGTGGACCATACCCTCCCTCAACAAATACGAGACCACTCTCTTGACGAAAATAGAACATAACGCCAAAACTGAATAAGCCGATTATAAAAATAATAACTATAGCAATTATTTGGTTTTTACTTATTTTCATAGGTTAACGCAACCGTGAGTACTCCTGGTTGCGTAAATTTCTTTGGAGGATCGCATTTGACCCTATCTTTACAATAAATACGATACATATCTTCATGACGCTCGTCAAAAAAATTAAGAGGATATGGATGATCTTCACCTACATACTTTCGTGGGCAATTAACATACGGAGACCGTCCGCAATTAGCATTCCCTAACCCGTTGTACCGCGCAAGAGCAGTCACCATATGCTCAAACGTGGAAAGACTACCATCTGTTTTACTTTGTAGCACCCGGCCTGCATACACCGCGCTATCAAGAAGCGAGGCAAATCCGCATCCTCCCGAGACAGCAATGGGCTCGCCGATCACAGATTGGGTTCTATCGCATCGTATGACTACACGCACCACATCAGGCTCATTCTGACCAATGATCCTTCCGCTCACCAAAGATCTATTCGGTTCTGCTCCTCCTTCTGTCAGATGAATACCTGCAAAGATAGATACTGGTACTCCAGTCAACCGACTTGCATATTCATACACTCGCCTATTATCCGCATAGTTATCAAGTAAGAAATCTATGTCTTCGTGTATATCGCGTTCTATATGTGTGATTTTTGGCACTTCCTTAGGTAAAGGGGCAAGTATATCGCCTGTGTTTATTTGAGGAAAAGGAACTGATTGAGTATTTTGAACTGAAGGTTTGGAAGATAAGGGAAAATAAGGTATGTCAAGAGTAAATAATGTACCCTTATCACCTAAAAATAATATATCAATAGTTTTCAACAAAAGAAAACTTCCTATAAAAAGAAGTGTCCCCATAAAAGCCCAAGTAAAAGTTGCATGTGATTTTTTTACTTTTTCTGGATTTCCACCTGAAGTCATATACTGAACCGAGCCAATAACAAACATCACGAAAAGAGTGAAAATGATAAGCCCTGTCGCAACTAAAAGCACTCTTCCAAAAACAACCTCAATACATGAAAAGGTCGGTACATCGCCCACCATGCACGTACTCCAATCATTATTCATATACCGCTTTCAGATGAAATTGCAACAATGTACTTCATCTGTAAGCGACATAACCCTTCGTACGTTCATTTTGCTTTGCAAACTGAACTACGATGGGTATACGTTTCTATTTATGTGATATATATTTCTCAATTTCAAGAGAAGCGGCAACTCCCATACCAACTGCAGTTGCGGCTTGACGATAATAGGGATCAATGACATCTCCTGCAGAAAAAACTCCCCTTACCGAAGTCATATATTGATAATTAAAATCAAAATTCTCATTATTATTTATTAGTTTTATCAGTTGACTTTTAACTTGTTTTAGTGCATACATTCCGCTTGTCATCACATACCCTTTTTCGTCAAGCATCACTCCACTCCCTTTGAGAAAATCACTTGCCGGTTTATGACCGATTGCGACAAACAATCCATCAAGAACCAGAACTTTTAACTTTTGTCCCGCAATGGCGGGATTGACTTTTGACTCTAATCGTACCCCTTCCACCTTTTTTTCTCCCAGCACTTCTTCAATAGTAGTATTCCATATAACCTCAATTTTTGGATGTTCCAAAACTCGTCTTTGCATAATTTTTGACGCACGAAATTCACTTTTTCGGTGGATCACATATACTTTTGAGGCACATTGTGTCAAGGTCAACGCCTCTTCCATAGCAGTATCTCCTCCTCCCACAACCCCCACGATTTTATTCTTAAAAAAAAATGCATCACAAGTCGCACATGCTGATACTCCCTTCCCCCGTAGTCTCTGCTCTGATTGAAGATTAAGCCATAGCGCATCAGCGCCTGTTGCGATCAATATGCTCTCTGATAGATATGATGTTTTTCCATCTCGTAAAAATATCTGAAATGGTTCACGAGTAACATCAATATGCGATACATTCTCGTCAATAAAACGAACATCAAATTGCACTGCATGCTCCCTCATTTTTTTCATCAATTCTGGTCCGAGTATTGACGAAAATCCTGGATAATTCTCTACATGCGAAGTAAGCATCAGCTGACCTCCCGCAGGAGACCCCGCGATCACCAATGGATGAAGATTGGCGCGGGCGTTATAAATAGACGCCGCAATTCCAGTCGGTCCACCACCAATGATGATAACTTTTTCAGTTGTCATAACTAATATCTCATTATAAAATAAAAACTGTCATGTTTCCATGTATAATAAGAGTATGAACAAATTAGTGAGAGATAACATACCTGACATAATCAAAAAGAGTGGTAAAACAGGTATTATTCACATTGCAGATTCCGAAGAATACTTACAAAAGATTTATGAAAAACTACAAGAAGAAACCAAAGAATTTTTAAAAGAAAGAAAAATAGAAGAATTAGCAGATCTTCTAGAGTTAATCTATACAATAGCAAAGATTAAAAATATAAGTAAGGAAAAGTTAGAGCAGATACGATTACAGAAAAAAGAAGTAAAAGGAGGTTTTGATAAGAAATATATACTTAATAGGATGAAGAATTAAAAATGGTATGATTATCATCATGCAAAACTCCTGTATATTTTGCGCAATTGTGAAGGAAAAAATTCCAGCCTACCGTATCTATGAAGATGATCTGTTTCTTGGATTTCTTGATATACATCCTCGCGTACTTGGACACACTCTTCTTATCCCTAAAAAACATTATCTCTGGGTATATGACGTTCCTGAATTTAAATCATATTGGCAGGCAGTTCTTAAAATTACAACGGGTATGCAAAAAACTCTTTTACCTCGATTTATCACCTATATGACTCATGGATTGGAGGTCCCTCATGCACACATTCATATTCTTCCCCGACGTGCCAATGAGACAGAAATAAATCCACCGCCACAATTCATACGAGCTGAGAAAATGAAATACACTGCAGATCTTCTACGGTCAAAACTTATTCCTTAATCAAATCTTTTTCTTCTTTTTTAAGACCTGCCACATAAGAAGGAGGGATCGTATAAATAAACGGAGACTCTTTTTGATAAAAATAATATTCAGTATTTTCTTTTGAAAGAGCATCTTTCCTATAGAGTGTACTTTCTTTACTTTTCCCATTTTCTTTGATAAATATGTTCATCTCAACTGGAAGTTTGGTTGCATCAATCTCATCTTTCTTGAATATCGCATCTCCTTTTAAGGTTTTAAGATCGTTTATAAGAAAGTCAATCCGCTCTTTCAGTGCTTTTTTGTTATTCACAACCCATTCATTCTTTTTCTTAATCATATCTAGTTCAACGCGTCCCCACGTAAGACTCACCTGATCAACCGCTTCCTCATTTGTGATACTATGCGTACTGAGATCTTTTAAGCCGCTGAGGGAGAAAAAAGTTGAAAAATCACTACTCGTCCTATAGACAAACGGATCAGTATCTGCTCTAAAATAATTTTGAGAAATTCCTCTTCCTGAATCACCTATGTATAGGATATGTTTGTCAAATTCAATTTTTTTACTTCCTTCCACTCCAAAATCAGGATATTTCTTTTTGTTTTGAGATGCAATATCATCTTTTTTGAGAGTAGCTATCGCAGTAAGTATTTGATCTATACGTTCTGAATCTGTTGGAAAATCTCCAATCATCCATCGGTTATTTTTTTTCTCAACCGTTATCTTATTTTTTGCTTCAATGAAAATAAGTTTATTCATGGATTCTTTTTTCAAAAGAGGAAACACCACCACACGACGAGGAAATAAAACAGATTTTTGTGTGATGAGAATAAAAACCAGCACAAGAAAAAATAATAATATGAAAAGTTTTGAAAAGCGCGCAGTTGTTTTTTTCATAGAGCAGTTGACATTATACTAAAAATGGATACAATAAATAAAGAGTATGGAAAAAGCAAATGACAGAACCATCACAAATCCTCAAATTATCTATATGTGGAAATCACCACTTCGTGCGTACAAAAAGCGAAGTTCTATGGTGATTCGTTTCTATATCGCGCTCACACTCCTTCTTTCGCTTATCACACTTTTTTTTGGTGAACCATTGTTAATTTTTCCCATTGTCGCAATCACTTTTTTGTTTTATACGCTCACGACAACCCCTCCGCAAACCACAACACACAAACTCACTAAATTTGGCATTGAGACGACTGGGGTCACCGTCAGATGGGATGTATTATCTCATTTTTACTTTACTAAAAAATTTGATTATAATATACTTGTCGTCGTCAGCTCTGCTCCTTTTTTCTATCATTTGTACTTGGTAGTACGTGATGAAAAGACGAAAAAAGAGCTGATTGACTTATTATCAGATTATCTCATTTATCAAGAACATCCCCAAAAAACATTTTCAGATAAAATGGCAGAATGGCTCACACGACTCATGCCAGATACCTCAGCAGTTTAACCCCCCCGAAGTGATATTAGCCTTTCTTTGAATAAGTGAGGCATGACCTCTTTTATCCCGAATTTTCTCCCCCAACGAAGAACTCCCTCATCTGAAGATATTAGAAATCCATCTTGTTCTTTCGCCAATACAATAAGGTCAAGATCAGCAATACTATCCAGGAAGTTGAACCGCGTTGCCTGACGGTATTTTTCCCGTAAAATTTTAACACTTTCCCCAATAGTTTTTTCAAACGTCATTTTATCAATGTTTATTTTCCCTGTCATGATACGACCTGCATGATTGACTGCTTCTTCTGCGATACGCAAACCCCGATAAGAACGTTCGCGTATCTCATCAACTAAAGTGTAGAAAACATCTGCGTTGAATTGCAAGTCTAATCGTGCCGGAGATTTGATCGTGATAACTTTGAGAAAGTCTTTTATAAAATCTTCGTTATCAAAAAATCCTAAAAATTCTTCGACGATACGAGGAGGCATGAAAAACTCTGCTTTTTTATCCTGCTTTAACGACATTGCAATTGCGGTAAAAGAACACACCACTTCTTTCGCGTTTTTTCCAAAACCAGATTTGATCTCAAGATTGATAAAAAAGTTCGTATCAATTACAAATTTTTCCATATGTTTCAAGAGTTTGTTAATCAGTTTCGAATTTTTCAACCATCTCAAAACCCACAGCGACCCAGCGCCATTGTTTTTTCCCATTAACAACACACTCAACTGATTGCAAGTAAACGCCAGTTGAAAAAATGTGTCTTTGATTTCCCTTATTCATAAATTTATTTTCCAAATCTAATTTTTTTATAAAGATTGTCAAAGATTTCGACGATTTCTTTGTCCTCGCTAACATTTTTTAAGTATCCGTCTACATCGTCATATTTCATCGTTAAAAATTCCTTAAAAAGTTTTTCGCCGCGATAAATGTGCGTTTCTTCCTGCACATAAATATTGCCTTTCATTATTTTTCTGTTGAGATAGTAAAGAATTGGTTTTAATTGTTTTGTGTCTTTAATGCCAAGTGTTTTGACTAAACCAGCATAAGTTTTTATGAATTTTCTGTTTATATCAACAAATTTCCCTGTGTCGTGGTCATCATTATATTTAAGTTCAACATAATAATAAATTCCGCTTCTTTTATCTTTAAACAAAACATCTACATCATGTTTGGTGGTGATTAAATTTTTGGCGGATTGCTGGCTTGCAACAATATTTTTTAATAGTTGCTCAAATTTTTCAGCAAGTTTATTATCGTTGTTATTTTGTCTATCTGAAATAAAGTGGTCAATCAACGAATCGGTTTCCTCTGCCAAAGGAAGCAAAACATTTTTCTTGCCGGAAATTTCATTAACAATCTCAAGCTGTTTTTCTTCCTCAATTATTCTCTGCATTAAAACTTCTATAAAATTTCCAAATTGAATGTTTAGAGATTGAAGCAATCCGCCAAAAATTCTATATTTAATCGGCACAAAATGCGTTTTTACTTCGTGTTTGCCAATAATTTTTTCAATTTTAGTATCGGCCGTTGTATTATTTATCAGCTTCAATACCGATTCTTTAATAAGTTTTTTGATTTTGTTGTTTTCCATATTAAATTCCTGTTAATTGATTTTGAAAATTTTTAAATCTTTTTAATGCCCAGTCAACATAATTTTCGTCTTTTTCAACCATTGTAAAATTTCGCCCGTGCTTATAAGCCGCAACGCCTGTCGTGCAAGTTCCACCAAATGGATCAAAAACTAAATCGCCTTTTTTTGTAGAAGCAAGCACTACTCTTTCAAGCAAAGGAAGTGGTTTTTGAGTAGAATGAACCTTAACACCTTTTTCGTCTTTTAATCTTTCATTACCGTTACAAATAGCGAAATACCAATCATTTCTCATTTGCTTGCCAAAATTAAGTTTTTTCATTTCCTCATAATTGAAAGTATAGTTTTTTACTTTTTTATCTTTAACAGCCCAGATTAAAGTTTCTGTTGCGTTTGTAAGTCTAACGCCCTTAAAGTTTGGCATTGGGTTAGCTTTTATCCAATGGACATCAT
>DATDVH010000008.1:0-16193 GCA_035290045.1 Patescibacteria group bacterium
ATCAGACAATTCAATTGGCATATTTTGGATACGTTAAAAGACGTGTAATAAGACATATGGAACAACGAGAAAATGGAATAAAACAAACTGTATTATCGCAACAAGAACTACAATATATCCAGATAGGCGCCGATATCCGCAGACGTCAAATTCGTATATCAACAGAATTGACACAATTGAAACAGGGACAATTCTTCACAGAAACGATGAAGGAATATCACGAAAAAACCTTTGCTTTAATCATGCAGGAGATGACAGGAAAAATTAAGGAAAAAAGATTGCCTCAACAAGCTCATTCGCAAGTCAATAGCTTACTGGAGCAAGCGAAAAATGCAGAAGATGCAGGCAACCTTACCTTGTCGGCTTTTTACTATGCCCAAGTAGCCAAACTACAAGAAGATGCTGATCTTGATTATAGCAACGCTCTTGAACTGGCCAAAAAATCTGTTGATAAGAGAAAACAAATATCTACATTTCATTTTAGTTCATCTGATTTGTTGCCAGAGGCTATAATTATAGGAATAGAAAAGAGAATGAACGAAAAAATTACTGTCCCCGAGTCAAAAATGGTCGCTAAAGCAATCGTTGCAAAACCTCAAAATATGCGACTTCTTACCGATTATGCTCTTGTTCTTTCGGAAAGAGAACGGGAAAACTTTATCAATGTTTTTCCGGAGAACGAAAGATTAAAAATTTCTGCCTTGATAGATAAGGAATTAAGCGGTGTACTCAATCAAAAAGACTTTAACGAAGAGTCGGAGTTGGCGCAAAAAAATATCCTGATGAACAGAATAGAGCAACAGCTTGGGGCGATGATTGAGTCGCCGACTGAAGAGGGATTGAATACATGGATAGTGAAAACTTTGAGTGAGAGTTTGTCTTTACTCAATGATGAAGAGCATAAGAATAAAATAATCTTAAAAACCATTGGAGAAAAAGGACTAAAAATCGAAAAGGATAAAACTGCTCACATGAGAAAAATTTCTTTTGCCGCTCGCATTATCAAGACATTGATTGATAATGATATTGCTAAAGGAGCCACTGTGGGAATGAAATTTTTGGCAAAAAAAGAAATTCCTCCACACTTGTTTACGTATTTCTGCCGAAAACTCATGAAGGAAAAGTATCTGACAGAACACCTTGAAAAGCATCTTAACGAGCCAGACAATTTTCCATTTTTAAGACATCTTTTAACCCGTTATCCCAGTCTATTTAATACGGTAATTGATACTGTCTCTCAGGTAAAAAATTATCCCCTTGTTACACATCAAGAAGAAATATTTCAGGCTATAGAGGACTTGGATACGTTAACGCCGATTATTTTTGAGAGATACCGTTTTGCTGATCAAACAGAGAGGAAAGAATTGGGGATAAAAATAAAAGCCTTAAAAAAGCAATTTTTTCTTAATATACCAATAAAAAATATTCTTCAAAACCATGATAGAGAAATTCTCTCGGAGATGGTATATGCGGCTTATAGACCGATTGGCATAAGTTTTGAACAGACAAAACTTTTACTTGAGAGAATTGATGATCAAACAGATGATTTGAAAAAGTATATTTTTCCACTAAATGGATACGATTTTGATCTGCAAAAAGAACAAGTGTATAGTCTAAAGACTAACGAAAGACTTGATATGCTTCTTCTTGCATCCTATAAAGAATTATTTTCACATGGGTCAGTGGTAGAAAATACTGATATAAGTGAAACTGCGGCATGTTTGAAAAAAATTGCTAAAGCTGGGTTTACTCTTCAAGAAAAAGAGATTGTTCATATATTAAATCTGATTGTCAATGATGAAATGATAGTTGATTTTATCAATAAATACCCCACAATTGCATCGGAGACTAGTTTCAACTATCTCAATGAGCTAAAAGAAATTTTTGGCATTTATATGAAAGATAATTATATACATA
Source organism: Patescibacteria group bacterium (assembly GCA_035290045.1). Taxonomy (GTDB): domain Bacteria; phylum Patescibacteriota; class Microgenomatia; order UBA1406; family HO2-37-13b; genus DATDVH01. Next base: position 1,918 of record DATDVH010000008.1, read on the forward strand.
GATTAAATAATTTTTTAAGCGCCCATCCGGCTGTGCTTGAGTCTCTTTCAAAAACACTTGCGAATCCACAAAGACGTGAGATGTTGAAGCGTAATCTTGCTAAAATAGACGCCGACTCCGATATACAATGGGAACGTCTATCAAACGAAAAAACGCATATTGCGCTTGTTTTGAGCCGTTTAATCACACACAAGGTTTTTACACCAATCATTCGCACAATTGATGCGAATCTTAGAAAATTTGAAACAACAAGCGGTAAACAAGCAGGAAATCAGTCGGCTCTACTCTTAAAAGCATATATTTCCAAAAATGCCGGGTCTTTTTTTGCCAAAGCATCAGCCGGTATTTGCACCGCTGAAGACATTGGTCTTTTTGAAAAATCAGGACATTTCCATATAAATATTGTTGAAAATGACGAAAAAGTAGTGGGTAATAATCAAGCATATATTATCACTGAAGGCAATAAAAAATCTTTGGTTTTGAGAGGATTTAACCCCAGATCGGATTTTATAAGCAAGATTGATGTTGAGAACTACTGTGAAAAAGTTATAAGCATCGGAAGGCAATTTCAAGAGGACAATACATTACATAAACTATATATTACTGAACAAGGCTCTTGGCATGCTTTATCCAATAGAGAGGAAGTCGCGCGTTACTTGACAAAAAAATATTGCAAAGAAAAAAACAAAACACCTTATACTCTGCAGGTTGCGAGTAATCATAGTATTCATACTCTTTACGAGATTTAAACATTTTTTTAATATAAATAAAATGATTAAGGATCAAGAATTTTTTTCTCCTCACGTAGAAAAAGACAGTTTTGCTAAAAAAAAGGCAAAAGTAGATGATTTCTTAAAACGCGAAGCAAAAAACGAAGTTGGTTTAGGTGGGTTTGAAAATGAAGGAAAGTTAGATGAAAATATTAAAGAGATTACAATAAAAATGAATCAACTGCCCTTTTTATATACAATACAAACTTGTGGTGGTCATATGCACACAAGAGAAACAATAAAAGATAAGTATTCTTATACAGATAAAAAATTTTTACAACTTCCTCCCGTAAATACCGCCTTTTATCAATCTGGTTATATCGGTTTTGAAACAACAAAGGACACACAAAGTCAGAGTTTTATTGATAAATTAAAAAATCTGGTGAGTCAATTTAAAGGAGCAACATTGTTTGATCCAACTACTGAAACGGAACCAGAACGTCAAGAGCTGCCTTATGATTTAAAATTTGGTGAAGGTGGTTCGATTAGAGGTATTGATATCCAAAAAGCCAAAGCATTAGAATTAAAGAGAGAAAAATTTAAAGAAGAATTAGGAAAATTGATAGACGCATTTTTACAAACATATGATGAAAACATATTAACGTGAATTACGAAATTCAAAATTAAATTGTCACTCTGAGCTTGACGAAGAGTGACTCAAACCTGCCTGTCCTGCAGACAGGGATTGTTGTCATGATTCGTCCAGCTCAATTTCACCTCGTAAGAGTTCTTCTTTCCGGTTTGTTGCCTCAGCAATTTTGATTCGTATCTTCTTAAAGGATCTATTAATCGAATTCCTGTGAATACCGGTATGTTTTGCAATCTGTAATGTTGGTAATCCTAAAACAAAACAGTCTAAAAGATGTCTGTATTTCCTATGTGTTAATTTGCTATACTTGAACATATTGCACCTCTTATCCTACAGGGTTTCATAATTTCAGGTGCAATTGCCTTTAATTAATATGAATGAAACAATATTGATTCCACAAAATACAATAGAAAGACCACCTGTTAAATTAACATTAGCCAAAACAACAAATGTGCATGAGGCTTTAGGTTTTATTTGGAAAATACCATTTGAAAAAGAATATAATGACTGGACAAACAGGATATCTAAATTCATAGAAGAATATAGCGGAAATTGGAAACTAATATACATTTATGACAATGAAGGAACAAATTCTGGCTTTTGTATAATTTCAGACTCAAAAGGCAAGTTAAAGAAATGGAGCAAAAAATTTCAATCTGCTGGATGGATTCAGACTCCTGTTAATATAAATACCTCAGTGCAATTTACATATTTTATGTTTTTCCCGAAAAACGCGCACGTGGTATTGGAACAGAAGCAATCGAAATGATAAAAACTGAACAACGTGAACAAGGCAAAGAAAAAATGTATGGTTTTTCAAGATACTCTCATGTTATGCCGTTGTATCAAAAAACTGGGGCAAAAATAATAAATCAAGAACAGTTAGAAAATGAAACAAGAACTTATTATTATTGGTACCTAATATAATACTATTCGTTCTTGTAATTTCAAGCAGATAGTATATAATAGTCTTAAATGATAAAAAAACTTTTTATCAAATGGTTTTTTTGAGTTTATTTCAGATTGGAAGGAAAGGTTAAACACCCCAATCTGGGGTTTTTTGTTTTATGAAAGGATTTATTTTAGGACAAAAATCAATACAAGAGCAGGTATTCACCGATGAAGGAGAACGGATTCCTGTAACTCATATTAGTATAAATCCTTGTTATCTTATTGATATTAAAACTTTAAAAAAAGACGGATATAATGCCGTTCTTTTAGGAAGTGGGGTCACAAAAAAAACTCAGAAACCCACATACGGAAAATTACTAAAAGCGGGGATCAAAACTCCGCTTCGTTTTTTACGGGAGATTAGATTGGCAAAAGATACACAATTTATTCAAAAAGAAGAAAAAATGGGCATACAATGTGGTGAACAATCATTGATGGTGGGGGATGAGGTCAAAACATCACTGTTTTTTAAGAAAGGTGACCGTATTGTTTTAACGGGTATTTCAAAAGGAAAAGGATTTGCAGGAGTGGTGAAGCGCCATGGATTCAAAGGAGGTCCGCGCACTCATGGACAATCGGACCGCGAGCGAGCACCTGGTTCAATCGGACAGACAACTACTCCGGGAAGAGTATATAGGGGGAAGCGTATGGCAGGTCGTATGGGCGGAGATACCATAACAATTAAAAATGTACTGGTGGTTGAGTCTACTGATCATACATTGATCGTAAAAGGATCAGTTCCTGGGGCGAGAAAAGGATTGCTCATAATTAAAAGTTAAAAATGAAAAGTTAAAAGTCCTTTTGATATGGACAACAAAAAGACACAAAAGATATTACCGTTGAAAAGATATAAAGAAGATAAAGTGAAGACCGAAAAAAAATCTTTCTTGGATATCACAGTGCATAATGTGGGTGGTGAAGAAATAAGTAAAACGATATTACCAAAGGAGATTTTTGATGTGAAAGTAAGCGACGTGCTTTTAGCTCTCTATGTGAGGGTATATCTTGCAAATCAGCGGAGAGGAACTCAATCAGTCAAAACAAGGGCAGAAGTTATCGGCTCAACGAGAAAAATTTATCGCCAAAAAGGCACTGGGAGGGCGCGTCACGGAAGTCGTAAAGCTCCTATTTTTGTTGGAGGAGGATCTGCACACGCACCAAAACCTCGAGATTATTCTCTCAAAATGAACAAAAAACAAAAAACTAAAACACTGTATGGCGCCCTATCTCAAAAAGCAAAAGAGGGGAAAATTACTATTATAGAAGGTCTTCTTGACATTAAGCCAAAAACAAAACAGATGATTGAGATTCTCAAAAAAGTATCACTTGACCAGAAGAAACGACTTCTTCTTATTGCTCCGTTAAAAAATACCCATGCTTTACAAAGCGCATCCAGAAATATAAGAGAGATTGAGTACATATCGGTAAGATCATTAAACGCTTATACAATCTTAAAATGTTCCCAACTTATTTTTGCAAAAGAAGCATTGTCAGAATTTCCACAAAAAACTATACTATGAAACAATATGATGTTATCAAAAGACCAATAATTACAGAAAGCGCATTACAAAAAGTTAAATCTTCAGTTTATTCTTTTTATGTGCATACTCATGCTACAAAACATCAAATAAAAGAAACCATAGAGAAGCTTTTCGATGTTATCGTAAAAGGAGTACATACTCATGTTCGCAAAGGAAAACTGAAAAAAAAAGGAAAACGAATGATCAAGACACGTATGACTGACACTAAAATAGCATATATACATGTTTCAAAGGGAAAGATTGATCTTTTCCCACAAGCATAAATACTATGAATATTTCTCATTCAATCATTCAAAAAACAGGAGATCCAGAAAAAAATCTCATAGAGATCTTAAAAAAACATTCAGGAAGAGATGCATTAGGTCATATATCTGTGCGTCATCAAGGGGGAAGACAAAAAAGATATTATCGTATCATTGATTTTAAGCGTAACAAGAGGAATGAGGTAGGTACAATTATAGGTATTGAATATGATCCAGGAAGAACTGCGAATATCGCGCTTATTGAGTATGCTGATGGGGAGAGGCGATATATTTTACATCCTGAGGGATTACGAAAGGGAGATAGTATTAACGCAGGCGAATCAGTTGAAGTGAAGGTTGGTAATGCACTTCCCCTTCGCGCTATTCCTATAGGAACATTTATTCACAACATAGAGCTTTATCCTTCTCATGGTGGTCAAATCATTCGGAGTGCTGGAGGATATGCAACTATTATTTCAAAAGATGAACGTTATGCACATGTCAAACTTCCTTCAAAAGAAGTCCGCAAAATTATGATAAATTCATATGCAACTATCGGACAGATTAGTAATATCGGACATAAATTAGAGAGTATAGGGAAAGCAGGAAGAAAACGCTTGATGGGTATTCGTCCCACAGTCCGTGGAGTTGCTCAAAACCCACGTTCGCATCCACACGGTGGAGGAGAAGGTAAATCAGGTGAGGGTATGATTCCCAAAACCCCGTGGGGCAAACTCGCACGGGGAGGAAAAACCAGAAAACCCAAAAAATGGACAAATCAATTTATCGTCAAAAGCAGAAAATAACATATGGAAACAAGCACATATATTAAACATACAAAAACATCACCAAAAAAGTTGCGACTTGTTGCAAAGAGTATAAAAAAAATGCCGGTGAGACACGCGTTGGATACTTTATCCTTAAGTCGTACACGCGCATCAAAAATACTGTATAAGAGTATACTTTCAGCTCTGGATACGTTTTTATCATCTTCAAAAGAAGAGATGTCTATGGTACAATTTAAGCTTTTGACCATAGAAGAAGGATCACGATTAAAGCGCTTTAGAAGTGGATCAAAAGGAAACGCAAAACCATATAGGAGAAAAATGTCACACATTAAAATTATACTGACTACACAGACTCAAAATTAAAATATATGGGACAAAAAGTTCATCCGCACGGATTACGACTTGGCATATTGTATACATGGGATTCACGATGGATTTTTGCAAATAAAAAAATATATAAAGATGTTTTGTTAGCTGATATTACAATACGTCAAGGAATAATGAAAACGTTCCAATTTGGAGATATTACTCAAGTTGAGATTGAGCGTGCAATTAATAAAATTACTTTAATTATCCATTCAGTGAAACCTGGGGTGATTATTGGACGTGGAGGAAAGGGATTGGAGGAGATTAAAAAATATATCATACAGAGTATTGGCAAAAAAAAAGTAGAAAAAGAAAAAATTAAAATAGAAATTAAAATTGAACCGATAAAGAAACCCTACCTTAATGCATTGTTTGTTGCGCGCGATATCGCACAAAAATTAGTCAGGCACCTTCCTCATAGAATTGTGGTGCATCACACAATGAGTAGAGTGATGGAGAGTGGTGCTAAGGGAATAAAGGTACAACTTGGAGGGAGAATAGCAGGAGCATCTATATCACGCCGCGAAAAATATTATGAAGGCACTGTCTCGCTTTCAACGATCAGAGAAAATATTAATTTTGCCAAATTTCCCGCACTTACCAAGTCAGGATATGTAGGAGTAAAAGTGTGGATAGGGAGATAAATTATGTTAGCGCCGAAAAGACAAAAATATCGCAAACAATTCAGAGGAGTATGGCGGAAAATTGCAGTGAAAGGGAATGAACTGAATTTTGGGAGTTTTGGAATTAAGGCAGTTGAACCTGGATTTGTAAAAGATCGTCAGATTGAGGCAGTGCGGCTTATCCTTGCACGAGCCACCAGAAAAACAGGAAAATTTTGGATACGAATATTTCCCGACAAACCATATACAAAAAAACCACCAGAAGTAACTATGGGTTCAGGTAAAGGAGAAGTTGCTTATTTCGTAAGTGTAGTTACACGAGGAAGAGTTTTATTTGAGATTGATGGATTAGCGCAGGATGAAGCACGTAAAGTTTTTAAGAACGTATCAAATAAATTACCAGTGAGAACAAAAATAGTACAAAAAAATTAACAGGTATGAGAAGAAAAATCATTGATACTTATAGAGAAAAATCAGAGCAAGATCTAATAAAAGATCAAGTGCAACTCATAAAGGAGATTGCACTTTTACAGCTTGCGTTAAAAATTAATCCACCTAAAGATACCAACGCGATCTTTAGGAAAAGAAAAGCTGTGGCGATACTCAAAACAGTATTGCAAGAAAAAAAAGCGCAGAGTGGAAAGGAGAAATAACTATGGCAAAAATAATGCATGGAGTAGTAACGTCAGTGAAAATGCAGAAAACAGTAGTTGTACAAGTTGAGAGAGTTTTCCAACATCCTCTCTATAAAAAAACTATTAAAAAACACAAAAAATATAAAGCTCATAATGAATCGTTACCTCTTAAAGAAGGCGATATGGTGGAGATACGAGAAATTCGTCCTCTTTCAAAAGATACACATTTTGAAGTGGTAAAAATTATCACTCTCTAAACTATATGTTACAACTGAGGTCAAAAATCTTAATTGCAGATAATAGTGGCGCTATTGAAGCTGTCATGATTGGTATGGCAAAAAAAGGAAACAAGAAAAAAGCAGTGATTGGCGATGTTATCAATATAGTGGTAAAAAAAGCACACCCATTCGGTCAAATAAAAAAGAGTGAAAAATTGCAGGCAGTTATTATCCGTACAAGAAAAGAAAAAAGAAGAAAAGATGGCAGTTATATTCGTTTTGATGACAATGCATGCGTAGTGTTACTGACAAAAGAATCAAAAGATCCAAAAGGCACACGTATATTCGGACCTGTTGCCCGAGAGATAAAAGAGTTGGGTTTTAATAAAATTGCAAGTTTGGCAACAGCTATTTACTGACGGCAAGATTTTTTTACATTTTATTTTTACATGTACTATGAAATTAAAAAAAGGAGATAAAGTAAAGGTGATGGGAGGAAAAGATCGCGGGCGTGATGGGGTGATTGAAAAAGTCTATCAAAAACAAAATACAGCTCTTATTTTAGGAATTAATCAGTACAAAAAGCATGTCAAGAAAAGTGAAAAAGTACCGCAGGGTGGGATGGTTAACCTTCCTCGCCCAATAGATATTTCAAAATTAGCTTTATTATGTTCGCGATGTGGAGTGATCACTCGTGTCGGATATAGCATTATTCAGCACAAAAAACAGAGAATATGTAGAAAATGTAAGGAAAAAATTTAGTTCAGATTAAATCAAACTTAAACTGAAAAATATGGCACAGAATTATTTTTATACCGATAAAATACGTGAAACATTAGGAAAGGAAATGGGACTGACAAATCTTTGTGCGGTTCCTCGCATGGTTAAAATAGTAGTTAATGTAGGAGCAGGAGATGCGGTCCAAGATAAGAAAGTAATTGAAAGTATTAAAAAAGAAATACGCCTTATCACTGGACAAAACCCAGTCGTTACTAAAGCTCGTCAGTCCATAGCTGCCTTTAAGATAAGAAAAGGGTTAGCAATAGGGGTAAAAGTAACGTTAAGAAGTAAAAGAATGTTGTTTTTTTTGGAAAAATTACTTAAAATCGTTTTTCCTCGTATACGAGATTTTCGCGGCGTTTCAGAAAAAAGCTTAGACGGGAAGGGAAATCTGAATATCGGTATTTCGGAACAAACCCTTTTTCCAGAGATAGAATATGATACAATAGATAGGATTAGAGGATTAGAAATTACTATTGTTACTAATGCAAAAGACGATCAATCCGCAAAAAAATTATTTGAACTATTAGGAATGCCGTTTGTAAAATAAATAAAATATAAAATATAAAAAATAAAATATTGTATTATGGCTAAAAAATCAGATGAATTGAAATTTAAAAAACCGCAAAAATATGCAGTGAGAAATAAAAATAGGTGCGCATTATGTGGGAGGTCAAGAGGATATATGCGGCGATTTGGATTGTGTAGAATTTGTTTTAGAGAGAAAGCACTCCAAGGTGAGATACCGGGAGTGTTGAAAGCATCATGGTAAACAAATTTAAAATATAAAAAATTAAATATAAAATATAATTCAAAATAACAATTTGTAAATAATTTTTCGTTTCATATTTTTTATTTTTTAATTTTTATATTTTATTTTATACATATGTCAAGATCATCTAAAAAAGGACCATATATAGATAGCAATCTCGCGGAAAAGGTTTTTGAACAAAAAAAAACTGGCGATAAATCGCCTATCAGGACATGGGCACGAGCAAGTCAGATTCCTCCAGATTTTGTAGGACATCTTTTTGCCATACATAATGGCAAAAAATTTATAGAAGTATACATATCAGAGTCTATGGTAGGACATCGATTAGGTGAATTTTCTCATACTCGTACATTTAGAAGTCATGGCAAAGTGACCAAGAGAGTACTTGAAAAAACTTAAAAACTATGTTGCGTAGTATCAACAATTCAATTATTTCAATAAAAAATGGGTATGGAGCTCAAAAAGAGTCTATTGAAGTGCCCTACTCTCACATGATTGAAACTATTATTAAGCTATTGATAAAAGAAAAGTATGTCAAACAATACCGATTTGATTCTAAAAACAAGAAAAAATGTTTTGTGATAGATTTGCTCTATAATGATGGAAAACCTGCAGTGTGTGAGGTAATAAATATTTCAAAACCTGGAAGAAGAATATACGCAAGTATTAAAAATGTAAAGCCTGTACTTGGAGGTATGGGTTGCGCTATTCTTACTACTTCAAAGGGTATAATGACTGATGCAGAAGCTCGTAAACATAAAATCGGTGGTGAAGTGTTATTTAAAATATGGTGATGGGGAGGTTCACTATGTCAAAAATAGGCGAAAAGCTCATTATTGTTGAGAATGGTGTTACGGTAACCATTGAAGATGGAAAAGCGCGAGTGAAAGGAAATGTAGGAGAGCTGGTTATTTCTTTTCCTCATGGAATTGACATCATTCAAAAAGAAAGAACAATACAGGTAAAAAGAAATTCTCACGGTAGAAAAACTCGATCAATGCATGGTTTGATTCGAACGCTTTTAAGTAATGCAGTGATAGGAGTAGTAAAGCCATGGGAAAAACGTCTGCATGTAGTAGGCACTGGATATAGAGTAAAATTGCAGGGAGCAGACTTGGTTTTTGATATAGGGTATTCACATCAGGTTATTTTTAAAAAAGTAGATGATATATCGTTTGTTGTTGAAGGAAGTAATAAGATAGTTGTTCGGGGAATAGATAAGCAAAAAGTGGGAGAGGTTGCTATGAAAATAAAGAAAATAAAAAAACCTGATGTGTATAAAGGAAAAGGAATACGATATGAGGGAGAACAATTAAAATTGCGACCTGGTAAAAAAGCAAAGACAGCAGGCGCCGCAAAATAATAACGTATAAAATATGAATAAAACAGTTATGAAGGCACGGATGAGGAGAAAAAAAAGAGTACGATCACAGATTGTGGGGAAAACTTCCCTACTACGTTTGAGCATATTTAGATCTAATAAATATATTTACGCTCAAGTAATAAACGATAAGGAAGGAAAAACAATCGTGTCAAAAACTGATATAAAAATAATAAAGAATGAAAAATTGTGTAAAACTAAGCGGGCAAAAGCAGTCGGATTTGAGCTGGGAAAAGCTTTAATAGAAAAAAAAATCACTCAAGTAGTATTTGATAGAGGTTATTATGCATATAAAGGAAGAGTACAAAAAGTAGCAGAAGGAGTCCGAGAAGCAGGAGTAAAAATATAAATTAAAAACGAAAAATTAAAAATTAAAAAGTGCTCAAGTATACCCATCGTAGCTGAAATTGCAAAGCAATTTCAGCGTACGAAGGGTTATGCCGCTTACAGATGAAACAAATTGTTATAATTTAATCTGAAAGCGGTATAAAACCATGAGGGAAAGAAGAAATCAATATAAAAAAGTCAATAAGGAAATAGAAGAAAAAGTTCTTTTAATACGACGATTATCCAAAAAAACAACAGGAGGCAATAAAATTAGTTTTTCTGCGCTTGTTGTAGTTGGTAATAAAAAAGGAAAAGTTGGCATTGGGTTGGGGAGGGGGCTTGAAGTTCCCCAGGCGATCAGAAAAGGTATCAATTTCGCTCACAAACACATGATTACTGTACCCATATACAAAGATACGATTCCTCATGATGTGAAAGTGAAATTTAAGGGAGCTTTTATCATATTAAAACCTGCTCGGCAGGGAGTAGGACTTAAGGTAGGAAGCGTGATGCGGGCAATACTGCGTCTTGCAGGTATCTCAAACGCGTCGGGAAAAATATTGCGTTCTCGCAATCAAATAGCCAATACCTATGCGGTGATGAAAGCGCTTATGATGATGAGACCACGAATATGATTTATTTACATCAATTACCACAAATAGTTGCACGGTCAAAAAAGAGGGTTGGGCGTGGGTTGGGAAGTGGTGTAGGAGCAAAATCCGGTCGTGGTACCACTCGTCATCAACGCGCACGTGAGAAAATCCCATTAAGTTTTGAAGGCGGACAGAATAGATTGGTCAAGAAATTTCCCCTTTTGCGTGGAAAGGCTAAAAACGCGGGATTTCGACAAAAGCCATTCATGGTCAATATAGGTGCACTTGAAAACATAGGACAAGATGAGGAGATAACTGCAAAGACATTAATCAAATATCATATAGTTACATCACAAGATGCACGATTAGGATTAAAAATCGGCGGGCATGGGATCATAAAAAAACCACTTACCGTTATATTACCGATTACTCACAGTGCTTCGGAAAAAATTAAAAAAGCAGGTGGGAAAATCATTCAATTATGAAGGTTCTTATTGAAAAAATAAAAAGCATTTTACGCGATCCTCTTTTGAAAAAAAAGGTCATATTTACCTTTTTTATTTTTTTAATATTTAGAGTTTTTGCGTTTCTCCCTGTTCCGGCAGTAGATTTGGCAAAGTTACGCGCCCTTTTTTCAAACAATCAGTTTTTGGGGCTTTTAAATATTTTCTCAGGGGGGACACTCATAAACTTTTCTGTGATGGCACTTGGATTAGGTCCTTACATAAACGCATCAATCATCATTCAACTTGGTTCAGCAGTTATTCCTCATCTTGAGCGCTTAAGTAAAGAAGGAGAGTATGGAAGGGCTAAAATCAATCAATATACTCGTTTCTTAACTATTCCTATAGCCATTCTTCAAGCGATCGGTATCTATGTATTACTTCAGAATCAGAAAGTGATTGTATCACTCAATTTTATTGAGTTTTTATCATTTATTATCACCATTGTAGCAGGGACTTTTATACTGATGTGGTTTGGAGAATTGATATCTGAATTTGGTTTAGGCAATGGTATATCGCTTTTAATATTTGCAGGTATTGTGTCGAGCGTACCCATATCTTTTTTCCAGACCATTTCTACAGTCAATCAAGAAGCTCTTTTTAACGTTGTTATTCTTATACTATTAAGCGTTGTCGTGGTTGCATCTGTAGTATTTGTTAATGAAGCAGTAAGGAAAATTCCTATCTATTATGCAAAACGCATAAAGGGCAATAAGATGTATCAAGGTGCGACTAATTTTCTTCCTCTAAAATTAAATCAAGCAGGAGTCATTCCTATTATTTTTGCAGTATCTTTTGTACTTTTTCCACAGTTAATAGGCAATTTTTTAGCGTATGCAAAAAATCCATTTTTATCCCAATTCGCACGTTTTTTAGTCGTTGTATTTAATCCGAACGGTTTTTTTTACAATTTTTTTTATTTTATATTAGTCATTGGTTTTACCTATTTTTATACTATTATTGTATTCAATCCACAGAAAATATCTGAAGAAATACAAAAGCAGGGAGGATTTATACCAGGCATCCGACCAGGAAGCGCAACTAAAAAATATTTAGAAAATATTCTCTACAGGATTACGAGTGTGGGCGCTCTTTTTCTTGGTTTGATTGCTATTTTGCCTTCAATAGTCTCGTCAATAACTGGTATTCAGAATATCATCATTGGAGGAACAGGAATCCTGATAGTAGTATCGGTAGTCTTGGAGACGTTTAAGATGATGGAAGCGCAGATGGTTATGAAAAATTATGATAAATTTACGTAACATATAAAAATATATGGCAAAAAAAGGATCCAGAGTGATTTTTGGATTAGTCTGTGGGGTATGCAAAAGACAAAATTATATAACCTCAAAAAATAAGATCAACACAGTAGAAGCTTTAAAAATGAAAAAATACTGTCGTTTGTGTAAGAAACGCACAGATCATAACGAAAAGAAAAAATTACACTAATTATGAAGTTAGTTTTAATTGGTATTCCTGGAGCAGGTAAATCAACGCAAGGTAATTTATTATCTCGTCAGTTTGGGATACCATATTTATCAACAGGTCATATTTTTAGAGAAATTACAAAAGAAAAGACAGCGCTTGGGCGATATGTTAAAGAAACGGTTAACGCTGGTTTTCTTATCTCTGATGAAAAAACAATCCCAATAGTTAATTCTTACCTTTCACGAAAAGAATATAAAAAAGGATATATCTTAGATGGTTTTCCACGAACACTTCCCCAGGCTAAAAAATTTAAAAATAATGTAGATAAAGTTATCTATTTGGAAATTCCGGATAAGGAGTCTTTATGGAGACTTGCATATAGAAATGATACTGTTAGACAAGATGACACCGTGGCGGCAATCAAAAAACGTATTGAGGTTTTTCACACAGTAACTCAACCGGTCATCAATTATTATAAAAAGCATGATCAATTGGTTGTCATAAACGGCATGAAGACGATTAGTGAGGTTAATAAAGAGATATTAAAAAGTCTTGGTAAGCAATTAATTCAAAATAAAATACAATCATGGAGTTTGGATAGTACGATTATTTTGGCAATAGTCGGTCTTCCAGGTTCGGGAAAAACAGTTGCTTCCGATTATTTTAAGGCAAAGAAATTACCCGTTATTCATTTTGGAAAAATAGTTAATGATTATATTGACGAACACCATCTTTCTCACACAGAAGAACATCATAAAAAACACAGAGATGCGTTGAGAAAACAATATGGAAAAGAAGCGCTCGCGGTATTGAATGAAAAAAAAATTAAAATGTCTTTGGAGAAAAATCATATAGTGATCATTGATGGTATGCGTTCGTGGGAAGAATACATATATCTTAAAAAAAGATTTCAAAAAACTTCAATTATTATAGTTGCACTCTATGCAAGCAAATTATTACGACATCGGCGCATAGAAGTACGTAAATTTAGAAATCAAATGAGAGGAGAAAAGCGAGATATTAATGAGATTTTGGATACACATATGGGTCCAACGATCGCGTATGCTGATTATTATGTAGACAATAGTGGGTCATTGGAAGATTTTAAGGGAAGGTTGGAATCAGTATATCGGACTATTTATTTTTCATAATTGAGATATATGATTACGATAAAAAATCAACAAGAAATTGAAAGTATGAGAAAGGGAGGAGTACTTTTGAAAAAAGTGATGGCTGAACTTTTACCCTTTGTCAAACCTGGGATATCAACAAAATCAGTTGATAAGAGGGCGGAAGTATTGATACGAGGATATGGTGCAGAACCTTCTTTCCAAAAAGTAAAGGGGTATCAGTGGGCAACGTGTTTGCCCATAAACGATCAAATCGTCCACACCCCTCCCAGTGAAAGAATTTTGAAAATAGGCGATCTTTTAACAATTGATATTGGGGTATATTACCAATCCTATCATACTGATTATGCACTTTCATATTGTGTGGGAGAGATGTCTGATAAAAAGATTCAAATTTTTTTGGATACGGGGAAGAATGCACTTGAGCAAGCAATAATGTATATACGACCCAAAAACATAATCAAGCAGATTTCCCAATCAATTGAAAAGAGTATAAAAAAATCAGGATACCATGTTATTAAAAACCTTACCGGTCATGGTATAGGAAAAAAGCTCCATGAGGATCCACTCATTGCAGGATATGTTGATGGATCAACAGATCAAATGAGCGTAATAGAAAAGGGCATGGCTTTTGCAATT
>DATDVH010000009.1:0-19766 GCA_035290045.1 Patescibacteria group bacterium
ATCCTTTAAAGTTAGTATATAGTCTGTACTTTCTTCCATGGTTTATATTCCTAAATGCAACCAAAACAAAAATATTTTGGTATGTGTATCCTGCCATCCCCCAGTTTGCATTTTTTTCCATCATTCCTCTTTCTTTTCTCAAAAATAAAAAAATGTTCTATTATGCGGCAGGTATACTTATTTTCTTGTATGTCGGATACACCTCAGTGATCGCCCATCCTTATTTGAAAAGATTTTACTCGGGGAATGATCCTCACTATGCTATTGCATTTTTTGCACGTCAATATAAGTGTAATAGTTTAACAGTGATTGAAAATCCAGACAGTAGAAAAGCATACGATACTCTTTCTCGATTGAAATTAATCCTTACAACAACGAGGTGGTGGGGGTCTCATCCGTCTCTTGTCTATTATTACGGTGGAAAAGTTGATTATATTTATTCTAAAAATGAATTTGTTCGTAAAATACCAATCATATTTTCCAAGAAAAAAAACTGCATTATGATTGAACGGACTGATAATGAAATAAGGGCAGAATTAAAAAAACAAAAAGTACATGGGCTGTGGCAGTTTGGACAATATCAACTCTTCAGACCTGATAAATAAGATCGTATTTTATTTTTTAAACCCTACTAATGATTCAACAATATACGGTTTTCGTTGTTTGACTTCGTCATAGACACGACGCATATATTCGCCCATGATACCAAGTGAGAAAAGTTGAAGTCCACCGACGAACATGATAAGGATGATGGTCGTTGCAAAACCAGGAACTTGTTTGTACGCAGTCGTAAAAAATCGCATATAAACTGCAATGATACTGCCTATGAATGAAACCATAAGACTTCCTAATCCTACATAAAACATGATTTGAAGTGGGACATATGAAAATGAAAAAATACCATCAAACGCAAGCTTCATAAGTTTTGACATATTATATTTACTTTTTCCAGCATATCGTGGATTTCTCTCATACGCGAGTCCAATCTGTTTATATCCGACCCAACTTCGCAAGCCTCGTACAAACCGATTTCTCTCAGGAAGACTATTGATTGCATCAACCACGTTTTTTCTCATCACACAAAAATCACCACTATCTAATGGAATATCAATATTTGCAACTATTTTTAGTAAACGATAAAAAAGACTATACATGAATCTTATACTTTTTTTTTCTTTACGATTTTTCCGTATCGCATACACCACATCGTATCCATCATGTATTTTCTCAAAAAAAAGGGGAAGTACTTCAGGAGGATCTTGAAGATCAGCATCAAGTACTGCGATGATATCTCCCTGCGCATAATTAAGTCCAGCTGTCACTGCGGTTTGGTGTCCGAAATTACGGGAGAAATTGATGATTTTGACTAATGGATATTGTTGATGGAGAGTTGTCAGTAGTTGGTTTGTTGCGTCGGTTGATCCATCATTTATGAAAATGAGTTCATATTCGCTCCTTTGTTGATCCATGATTTTTGATATTCTCTTAAAAAGAGTATTTATCGTATTTGCTTCATTAAAGACTGGTAGTATAAGTGAATAGCTCATATGATAAAATTATACAATAATTCAATATGTTTGATATCATAAAGCTTGCAGGAGCGGTAAGAAAAATATTTTCCCGCAAAGATGCAGTATTGATAGCATCTATAATTTTTATATATTTTTTGACACGTCTTATCAATCTTACTTCTTTTCCTATATTTTCCGACGAGGGAATATATATTCACTGGGCTAAAATCGCATGGCATGATGCGACGTGGCGGTTTATCTCACTCACTGACGGGAGACAACCGCTTCAGACATGGGCAACCATTCCTTTTCTCAAATTATTTCCTGATAATGCTCTTTTTGCAGGAAGGCTTTTTGGAGTATTTTCTGGATTTTTGGGACTTTCTGGGATGTTTACTCTTTCTTATTATTTATTCGGTAAACGAACTGCGTATAATGCTTCTCTCTTATACATCATTACGCCTTTTTTTCTTTTTTTTGATCGGCTTGCTCTGATTGATAGTTTGGTGAATGCAGGATATATTTGGATTTTTTTCTTCTCTCTCCTTTTGGTCGGTACTCTGAGGTTTGATGTGGCATTGATTTTTGGTTTTTTCTCTGGGATGTTTCTTTTGTCAAAATCATCAGTCAGTATTTTTTTAGGATTATCTTTTTGTGCTCCTCTTGTCGTAATGAGAAGGAATGTTCAAAAAAATTTTAGAACAATAATAAACTACAGTATTCTCTTTAGCATAGCTCTTATTCTATCTCTTCTTATTTATAATATACAACGATTATCTCCTTTTCTTCATTTTGTCGGAGAGAAAAATCATACATTTGTGAAAACATGGGATGAGTTTATACACGCTCCATTTTCAGTCGTTTCAGGAAACCTTCGCTACATTCCTTTGCACATTATGCATAATCTTGGATATACAACTTTTTTTATCGGAATTATTGGGTGGTTTTTTATATATAAAAAGAGCAAACTTCTTGCATGGTATTTTTTCATCTGGATATTTTTTCCTTATATAGTTATGACTTTTTTTATGAAAGTTCTTTATTCGCGTTATTTCATATTTCTTCTTTCTCCGTTTATCATTTTCACCAGTTTCTTTCTTGATCGCTTTTCGTTACGTTCACGTATATGGTATGGAATATTTTTTCTTACTTTTCTTTTTATGTTATATTTTAATTATACGGTTATTTTTGATTATAAAAAGATTCCGTTTTTACCCGATGATCGGGGACAATATATTGAAGGAATGCCTTCAGGATACGGAATACGTGAGATTGTTGACTTTGTTCGTTCTCGGTCTTTAGTAAAACCAGCTGTTATTGTAGCGAGCGGAAATTTTGGTATGACTGGCGATGTATTAGATACTTTTTTGAAGCGAGGAGATCGGATCAGTATCAATGCATATTGGCCGCTTGAAGAGAAAAATTTAATAGAAAGTCAGCAGTTACTGTCCACGCATTCTGTCTATGTGGTATCTCCCCATATTGATAAAGTGCCAGCTACATGGCCAGTACAATTACTTAAAAAATACGATAAGCCCGGTAAAAAATCTTCTCTTTATTTTTTTCAGTTAACGCTTAAAAATGAATGACAGAATCATTGAAGAGCAAAACAGATATACTGCCTGAAAGATGATATACTTTTCTCTAATCTTATCTTGACAAGCAGTATATGACTGTTATCATGTTTACATTCCTGGCATAGGCAGTTCTTCAAAGACTTCAATTGAACAACCATGAGCCCAATCTAAATGGGGATGTCCCTGAAGGAGCGATACTGCCTCATCCATATCCTTTGCTTGGAGTATAGAAAAGCCGTTTACATCGCTATCGCTTGTTGAGCTTCCATCTTTTTTTATTTTTTGACCGTTGCCAAGTGGTGCGCCCATATCAAGGAGTTTATCTCCGCATTTTTTTGCCCATTCCATCCACGGTTCCATTCCTTTTTTCATTTCTTCAGGACTTGCGTCCTCCATTTTATCAAGTGCGGTTTGTGGAGAATGGTAAAGTACTATAAATTTTTTCATTTGTTATTCACCTCCTTTCATATACGAAATAAGAAAACTCACTTCATCATATACATATAAATTTTTTTGTCAAGCGTCAGTCTTGTACAATACAAGATGAGCCTGAAAGCAAGTACGGTTTCAAGCACAACTTGAGCCTGTAACAAAAAGGAGCCATACTGGTGATATATGACTATTACCATGAATGACTCCCCACTTAAAACTATAGAGGAGTTGAGAAGATTTCTCAAATCCTCAACTCTACTGTCCTTTAAGGGACAAAAAAGAAATGAGATTTACGAATGGATTGAAGATACGATTATTAAATTTGATTACCATATTTTAGGCAAAAAGAATAAAGGCGTTATCAAAAAGTACCTTGAAAAAATAACCGGATTATCAAGATCCCAAGTCACACGACTGATTACCAAGCAAAAAAAGACAGGAGCAGTTACAGTTGAAAAATATAACCGTCATATATTTCCAAAAATATACTCTGACCAAGATATCTGGCTTTTGGCAACAACCGATGAACTCCACGATTTCCCAAATGGAGTAATGGTAAAAAAAATATTAGGAAGAATGTTGAAAGAGTATAAAGATTTAACGTATAAAAATATTTCCAATATTTCAGTAGGCCATATTTACAATTTAAGGAAATCTGTCCATTACCAAAGGCTAACTAAAAAGTATGCAAAAACAAAACCAAGGGTTTTCAATATTGGAGAACGAAGAAAACCGATTCCCAACGGAGTCCCTGGATTCTTACGAGTTGATACAGTTCATCAGGGAGACATGGGTCGCCAAAAAGGAGTTTATCATATAAATATAGTTGACGAAGTAACCCAATTTGAAATGGCGGGATCAATAGAGAAAATTACAGAAAGCTTTCTTGTTCCGTTACTTTTAAAATTAATAAACAAGTTTCCCTTTAGAGTTTTTGAGTTCCACGCGGACAACGGGAGTGAATATATAAATAGGATTGTGGTGGATATGTTAAATAAACTATTGATAAAATTAACCAAATCCAGAAGCAGACAGACAAATGATAACGCACAGATTGAATCTAAAAATGGATCAATAATCCGTAAGTGGATAGGGTACGGATTTATTGATCAAAAACATGCGTACCTGATTAACGATTTTTACTTTGATATTTTCAATGAATATTTAAATTTTCATCGTCCTTGTGGATTTGCTACAGAAATTGTAGATAAAAAAGGCAAGATTAAGAAAGTATATAAAGAGAAAGACTATATGACGCCGTATGAGAAATTAAAATCTTTACCAAATTATCAATTGTATTTAAAAGTAGGAATAACAATTGAAATGTTAGATAAAATTGCCAAAAGAAAAACAGATAATGAAATTGCAAGAGAAGTTCAAGACAGTCGTTATAAATTATTTAACAGAATATTACCAGCTTATAGTTCCTGAGTAGTTATAGAATTTCAGGCTCATCGCTTGACTTTAAAATACTGCGTCGACTCGTCATTGACAATACAGTCGATCTACTTATCAAAAAGGTTTGTTTAGATATAGCAAAGCGATATGAACTCCATTTTATTGAGATTGGAACTAACCAAGACCATATACATTTTCTCATACAATCAATTCCCACATGGACAATCGCTCGTATAGTAACCATAATCAAAAGTATCACGGCACGACAGGTCTTTGCCACAATACCAACACTCAAAAAAGAGTTATGGGGAGCAAGTTTATGGACGAGTGGTTACTATGCATCAACGGTTGGCAAACACGGCAATGAAACAGTCATCACAAGATACGTTAAACAACAAAGACGGAAAGAAGAATATGTCCAAATTCACAAAGATCAACTACGATTGTGGTAAGGATACCCCGACGCTTGCGTCGGGGAGGATGTCATTGCATGTGGTGTGCGATAGGTAGTGTTCAATAATCAATTCGGTTTTCTTGCCAATAGCGTGATCATGCAATTCAACATAACTTTTCAAAAGCGCGATGCCTTTTTTCTTTTCATATTGCGGATCTTCTTCTATTTTTTTGATCAAATTAAAGTAGGTCTGGAAAGTGGTGTAATTTTTGAGCACATCCAAAATAAAACCTTCTTCAATCGCTTGTCGCATGGAATACAAATGAAAAGGCTCAAAAATGCCGTCGGCTTTTTTCACACCGAAAAGTTGCTTGGTCTTGTCTTTTGGCGTAGCGGTAAAAGCAAAAAAGCTGATATTTTTCTGTCTGCCTCGGCTTGAGAGTTCCTTCAAAACTGCGTCTTCACTCGTCAATTCTTCTTCGTTCTCGTTTTCTTCTTCCGCTTCTTCAAGCGACCCAAGCGCTTTTTTCAAACTCTTGGTGCTCTCTCCCGATTGTGAAGAATGAGCCTCGTCAATAATCACAGCAAATTTCTTGCCTCCTTGTTTCGCAAGCTCATCAACAATGTATGGAAATTTGTGCAGAGTGGAAACAATGATTTTTTTATCGGATTCCAACGCTTCTTTGAGTTGCTTTGAATGTTCATCAATAGCCGCGACCACGCCCTCTACTTGCGCAAATTGTCGTACTTCATCGCGAAGCTGTTTATCAATCACGCGCCGATCGGAAATAACCACCGCAGTATCAAAAATTTTCTGGTCATTGGCATCGTGCAAACTGGAAAGCTTATGCGCCAACCATAAAATTGTTTTAGTTTTTCCGCTTCCAGCGCTGTGTTGAATGAGATATTGCTGTCCGGCTCCGTGTTCACGCGCGTGAGCCACCATTTTTCGCAATGCGTCTAGTTGATGATAGCGCGGAAAAATAAGCGTCTCTTTTTCTTTTTGGTTGCCTTCTTCGTCTGTCGTCTTCTCAATAGACACGAGCATAAATTCGGCAATGATCTGAAGCAAGCTGTCTTTCTGTAAAACTTCTTCCCATAAATACGCGCTTTTGAACCCGCTCGGGTTCACCGGATTGCCGGCGCCGTTTTCAAAACCCTTGTTAAACGGCAAAAAGAAAGTGGATTTGCCAGCCAAGCGTGTGGTCATATACACAAGGTCGTTATCCACCGCAAAATGCACTAAACAGCGTTTGAAAGCAAACAAATCTTCGCGCGGGTCGCGGTCATAGCGATATTGTTTGATCGCATCCTGCACATTTTGTACGGTTAAATAATTTTTCAGCTCCAGCGTAGAAATCGGCAAACCGTTTAAGAAAATAATTGTGTCCAGCGACTTGCCATCCTTTTGGCTAAACTTCACCTGTCGCATTATGGAAAAAATATTGTTTTTGTGTAAAAGCGCATGTTCCGGATTCAAAGTGCTTTCCGGCGCGAAATATACCAACTGAAAACGCTATCCATAATCGGCAAAACCTTTGCGAAACACATCCAAAATTCCGCGCGATTCAATCTCGGTTTTGAGGCGATAAACGAATTTTGATTTTACTTCCTCACCGTGCTGTTCTTTAAGCTTTTCCCATTCTTTGGGCTGGGTGGCGTAGATAAATTCAAAAAGCATTTCCTCATCCATGCAGGATTCGGCATTATAATTTTTCGGCTCGCGCGTGCGATAGCCGGAAGCGGTCAAAACCGTCTCAATATGCGCTTCAAATGATTCTTCTGATGTATCCATATTCTTTATTATTTATTTTTCGCGCGTAATTCACGAAAAGTCTCGTCAAAAATTTCGTAATAATCGGCATAGACGTACTTCTGCCCATAATCTGGATCGCCAAGAGGATCAAGAATTTTTAGAACCTTAAGCCGCTCTATCGTGTTGTATGCCCCTTGGGGGCTGAAACCTGTCCATTTAATTATCTCCGCCACGCCGACAATCGGCTGGCTAAAGAGTTTGCGAACTATTTCTAATGTTGATTCAGCTGATTTTTTGCCCAATTTTTGCATTTTGGCGAAATCTCGATCACGCAAGGCGGTGATTCTCGCGCATGTTTCAATGGATGAATCGGCGATTTCTGCCACACCCTCAAGAAAAAATTCAAGCCAGCTATCAATATTTGCATTTTCATCGTGATATTCCTGTAGTTTCTGATAGTAAAGTTTTTGGTATTTTTTGAAATAATTTGAAAGATACAATACCGGCAATTCCAAAAGACCGGCATGATGAATAAACATCGCCACTAACATTCGTCCGGTACGACCATTGCCGTCGGTAAAGGGGTGAATAGTTTCAAACTGTGCGTGCAAAAGCCCTGCTTTTATAAGGGATGGGTATTCATCTTTTTCATGGATGAACTTTTCCAGATCGTCGAGCGATTTTTTCATATCATCCGGAGCAGGAGGAACAAAAGACGCATCCGATGGAGTTTTGCCGCCGATCCAGTTTTGAGAGCGGCGAAATTCTCCCGGATACGCATGTTGTGAGGCACGAGCGCTGGTCATTAGTTTTTCGTGTATTTCTCGTATCAATCGAAGAGAAATCGGAAGTGATTTTGTTCTTTCAATGCCGTAGTTTACTGCCTCGACATAATGGACGATAGCATCAACATCAGGATGCAAGCGTGATTTTTCTTCTGTTACCGGAGCTGCGACCGCGTCCTGCAAAGTGGCTTTTGTGCCTTCTATCTGGCTGGAATAAGCGGCGTCTTTTTTAATAAACATCAATAGAAAAAAATCTTTGTCCGGCAAAAGTCTGGTAATGCCGTCAAGTTTTCCGACTAATCTAATCGCCTCTTCGTGTTTTTTGTGCAGGTGCGAGCTTATAGGAATACCGTCTTTGGGAGGGAAACCAAAAGGCGTAAAGGATTTATAGCCCGCTTTTTGCGCCACATAACGACCTATTTGTGTTTTGTTGATGTTGTTCATAGTAATATCAACATATTATACTATTTAGTTGATATTTGCAAGTCGAATATCAACTAAGCGTGACTTTGAGAGCTTATACTTTAATTTTACCCATCACGGTGCTGGTGATAAGCGCCTGTCGGTATTCTTGCAGTTTTTCAATTTGCATTTCAACTTTTTTCATCATCTCATCAATCTTCGCTGTCTCGCGGTCAAGAAAAACAGCAATAGATTTTTGCTCGATTGAGGAAGGTAACAAAACATAACTGTTTTTTAATATATCCTTCGTAATACTATAAACTTTTATACCAGCAACACTACTTCTAATTTGTGTTCTGTAGGCTACGGAATCAAATAGATAAGCAAGATATCTAACGTTAATTTTAACGATCTGCCTAGTGATTATGGTATGATATCCCGCAAATGTTACTTCATGACTATTCAAATATGTAAAATTACCAGCCCCCTCAATGTCTTCAGAAGTATCAGCGAAAACAAAGTCTCCAAAATTTAATATTGACCCCCGATTATTTTCTAAATATGTATTTGAAACGCATTTTAAATCATTTTTTAAAGGATCAACTTCAAAACCATATTTTGAATGAATTTCTCCATAATTGACACAAGGAATTCCGTCGTCTTGCAAGTTTTCTTTTGTAATACTTAATCCCTTATTAAATGCAAATAAAAAACAAAACGCTTCACTTCCCACTCTTCCGGAACATCTCCCAACCAGTCAATGCCTGAGGGTTTATATTGGGAATATGTTTTGTATTTTGTCGCCGTAGTCATAATTAAATATCTGTTAGCATTTTGGCGATCTCATCTTCCAGCTTCTTGATATCACCGCCAATTTCATCAAGCGGGCGCAAGGGTTTATATTCATAAAAATATCTTGTGAAGCTTATCTCGTAGCCGATTTTGCCGATCTTGCCGATCTTGCCGTCTTTATGGTCGCAATATTTTTTGTCTTCACTGATCCATGCGTCTGGCACATGGGGCAGGACTTCTCGCTTGAAATACTCATTTATATCTTCGCCAAGCGGAACATTTTCATAGTCGCGCAAATCTACATCCGGCTCAGGATTGCCTTTTTTGTCAGTTATAACATCAGCCGTCTCATCGCGTTCGGAAAGGCCTTTGAGAATCGCTTTTTTGACGGGCGCGTCCAGTTTGAGATATGCTTTTTTGAAAGCTTGCTCTAATACTTCAATAAATTTTTCTTGATTTTTATAGAGTGTGCCACCGATAGTGACGAGTGCTTTCTGAATAGAAATTTGCAACGCAAAACCGGCTTTTTCATCTTCCAACTTTTTGAGCGGATCGCGTTTTTTGCTTTTGGCAAGATTTTGAAAGGCCGATTCGGCTTTTAATTTTTCCAAACGATCGGCGCTGGCTTGAAAATTAAGTTTGAGCGGGCGTTCAATCGTAATTTTGCGATAGCCAAAAAATTCATTAGGAAACACTTTGACGATTTTGTTCTTTTCGCCGTCCAAAGTAAGCTCGGTGATTTTTTGGATTTGCTCATCGGAAATGACATTGCGTTTGTCACCCAAGCTTTTGCGCATTTTTTTGTAGAGATCAACCGCATTGACGAGCTTCACTTTGCCTTTGTGGTGATCTTTTTTGCGATTGGTCAGTACCCAAATATAGGTATGAATACCGGTGTTGTAAAAAAGCTGGTTTGGCAGAGCAATGATTGTTTCCAGCCAGTCATTTTCAATGATCCAACGGCGTATTTCACTTTCACCGCTACCGGCATCGCCGGTAAAAAGTGGCGAGCCGTTCATAACAATAGCGATACGGCTTCCGTAGTTTGACTGCTTCATCTTGACAAGCATTATTTGTAAAAAAAGTAATTGTCCGTCGCTAATGCGCGGAAGACCTGCGCCGAATCGGCCTTGAAAACCAAGCTCTGCTTCTTTTTCAATTTCTTTTTTATCCTTTTTCCATTCCTTGCCGTAAGGCGGATTGGAAAGCATATAATCAAACTTTTCTCCAAAAAGTTGGTCATGCGATAATGTGGAACCGTATTTTATATTGTCGGCATTTTCGCCCTTAATCAGAAGGTCAGATTTGGCAACGGCAAAAGTTTCCGGATTAACTTCTTGACCAAACATTTCTACTTGAGCGGTTTCGTTCACGCTTTCCAAAATCCATTCTTTGGCTTCTGTAAGCATGCCGCCGCTTCCGCAGGCCGGATCGTAAATAGTTTTGATAATGCGCTGTTTTTTAAGAATTTCCAAGCCAGGAGAAAACAGTAGATTGACCATAAGGCGGATGATTTCGCGCGGGGTAAAGTGTTCTCCCGGATTTTCGTTTGACGCTTCGTTAAATTTGCGAATCAATTCTTCAAAAACATAACCCATCGCCAGATTGCTCACACTGTCGGGGTGCATTTCAACCTCGCTGAATTTCTCGATGACTTGGTATGTGAGATTGGCTTCTTCCAGCGCATCAATTTGTGTGTTGAATTTGAATTTATCAATTATTTCGCGCATGAGCGGGTTGTAGGCGTTGATATACAGGCGCAAATTTTTGCCGATATTTTTCGGATCGTCTAAAAGTTTCTTAAAATCGTATTGTGAAGTATTATAAAAATTGTATCCGCTCGCTCTTTTCAAAATACCGTCCATATCTTCCAGCTTATGTTTGTATTTTTCATACTTCACCAAGACATCGGCTTTGGTATCTTCAAGCGCTGTGTCCAAGCGGCGCAGGACAGTGAGAGGCAAAATAACATCCGGATATTTCGCGCGTCTAAAATCATCGCGTAAAAGATTGGCGATGCTCCAGATAAAATTTACGATTTGTTGATGATTATTTTGGTTCAGAGCTTTATTTAAACAATTTTTCCACCGGTACGACGAGGGCTTTTTCTATTTTTTCTAATGTGTCCACGGTTGGATTGAGACTTTCGCCTGTTTCTATCTTTAACTACTGTATTTAACGCTCAATCAGCGTCTTTTGAGAGGCGATCTTGGGACACTACTAAATTTTTGCTGAAAATCTTAGAAAAAAAATGAATTCAAATTGTCTTGAAGGCCGCCAGGTTCTAAAATTAGCAACTCAGCTCCGGCGGGAGGATTCGAACCTCCAACCTCGAAGTTAACAGCTTCTTGCTCTACCGTTGAGCTACACCGGAATTTTTACATTATACAACAAATAGTTTTTATATCCAATTCATCCTTTGTCATGCTAATTTTTCACATACCGATCAAAAAAATCAACAGATCTCTGAAGAGCAACTCGCAGATTATTAGAAAGATTATGGTTATCACCTTCGTAAGCGAAAAATTTCGTTATTTTCTCAACTTTTTTAAGAGCTTGATCGAGTTTCTGGCTAAAAAGAATAGGTACCTGCTCATCCGAAGTTCCATGATGTAACTGAATCGGACCTGAAATATCCTTGACAAACGATAAAGGTGATATTGATCCCCAAAATTGAGTATTTGTATCAAAATTACCATAGGTATCAATAAGTTCTTGTCTTCCCTGCTTATGTCCCACTTGTTCTTGTTGAGTGGGAATGAATGTTCTTTTTGAACGATCCGTCCGATGCCATTTATTAGCAAGATCTTCATATGAAGCCGTTACACCTGCCCAGATCACACCTGCTTTAATATCGTCTGTTACTACCATTGATCGTAACGTGATCATGCCTCCCATAGAATGTCCCCACATGCCTATTTTTTCAGGATCAGAATCTTTATATTTTTTTATAGAAGAAACCGCATTAAGCACATCAATAGTATAAGCAGGTGAATAATATGCGCTCTCGGGCGTTCCTTCAGAATTTCCATGACCTCTATAATCAGATTTGAACACTATATATCCATTTCGTGAAAAAACATCAGTATAGGTGATATATTTCTCTGTTGTTTTATATTGCTGTGGTTGAATATATCCATGATTGAATATGACGACAGGCCAGCCATCATCAGGTTTTTTTCCCTGAGGTATTGTAATCAACGCATATATTTTCAGTTTATCAGATTTATACGAAGCGATGTATCTATCATAATTTGATCCTTGAGTCAGCGTTTGTTCAATAACAATGTTACTTCCCGGATATTCTTGTGTACGCATATATTCTATAGAGAGAGGATTGAGCTTATGCGTCAGATCACTTTTCTCTTCTGATTGAATAGTTTGATTGACCTCACCAAAAGGGGAAATATCCTTAAAATATATTTTATAAAAGATAACAAAAAGAATCGCAATAATAAAAAAAAAGACAATAGTTAAAAGTTTATTCATATCCTATTAAAGTAGTATAATTATTTATTCTGAAAACAAGCTGAAAGATAAATTTTTGCGGATTAACTTATACATTAATTATATTTTTACAGTATACTCAATCATAATGGAAGATACGAGAAAACTGTTCAATAAAAAAGCGCCTCCTTTTTCACTTTCTGATCAATATGGAAAAATACACACGCTTTCAGACTATCAGGGAAAATGGGTTGTGCTCTATTTTTACCCAAAAGATGATACGCCCGGATGTACTCAAGAAGCATGTTTTTTCCGAGATAATTTGCATATACTTGCCCAAAAAAATATCGCAGTTATAGGAGTTTCTGCTGATTCAATCGCGTCGCATGACAAATTTGCAGAAAAATATCAGCTCACCTATCCTCTGCTTGCCGATACAAAAAAAATAGTTATCTCTGCATACGGCGCATGGGGAATGAAGCAATCTATGGGAAAACAATATGAAGGAATTTTGAGAAATACCTATCTTATCAATCCTCAAGGAGTGATCAAAAAAATTTATGAGAGAGTCACTCCTGAAAATCACGTTCAAGAAATCTTTTTAGATATACAAACGTTTATGTAATGGTTTGACTTTAATATTATTTTCCTTCTCTTCCAATATATTCTCCTGTCTCTGGATTGATAATAACCACATCACCAACTTTGATAAAAAGAGGCACTAATACCGTTACCCTATTTTCTACTACTACTGGTTTTTTTGCATTAGACACGGTATTTCCTTTTATCGCCTCGTCAGCTTTGATTACCTTTAATCTCACCGATTGAGGAGCACGAAGACTGATTGCTTCTCCATTATAAAGAAGTATAAATAATTTATCTCCTTCTTTGAGGTAATGGGCTATGTTTCCTGCGCTCTCTAAAGGAAGTTCAATTTGCTCATAAGTACGTTCATTCATAAAATAAAGTTTTTGAGTATCTTTATAGAGATATTGCATCTCAATAGTGTTTATATCAACCGTTTCTATAGTTTGGTTTGACTTGAAAGTCAGATCCATGGTTTTTCCGCTTTTGATCTCTTTGACGCGCGATCGCATAAGAGCTGATCCTTTACCAGGGGCATAAAACTCCGCTTTCTCAACACGCCATATTGAATCATCCTTTAGGATAAACTCACTCTTTTTTAGGTTTCCTGCATTGATTCTCATAGTAAAAAAGTATATAAAACTATGTACTATTTATCAATTTCATCTGACCTATATCATCACATCCCGCAAAAATCATCGCCATGCGATCAAAGCCAATCGCCATACCTGTGCATGGGGGCAAACCTTTTTTAAGCGCGTCAACAAAACTCCAATCAGTCGGATGGGTGATTTTCCCCATTTCTTTTCTTTTTTTCTCTTCAATGAGGAAACGTTTTTTCTGCTCTTTCCAATCAGTCAACTCAGTATACGCATCTCCGAGCTCAATACCTGATACATAAAACTCAAAGCGTTGAGCTGTTACTCCATCACTATTTAGTTGTGCTAACGCCGCCATCTCTTTTGGATAATCATAAATGATGGTTGGAGTTCCGCGTATCCCAAGATGTGGTTCTATTTCTTGTGTGTATATAATACTGAAAACATCTTCATACGACATTTTTTCAATTGAATATTTTTTTTGTTTTGCTTTTTTGAAAAACAGTTTATGGTTAAATAATTCATCACGGTCAATATCTGCATAGCGCTTGAACGCTACAGCGACAGAAATTTCTTCCCATGAATCACTAAAAATAACTTGTTTCCCTCTGACTTTCATACTGTTTTTTCCTAATATGTGTTCTGCTATAGAGGAAAAAAGTTCTGCTGTTTCTTTTTTGAGATAGGTATAATCGGCATGTACTTTATAAAATTCCAGCATGGTAAATTCAACGTTATGCAAGCTACTTGATGGTTCGCTGTTGCGAAATGCTTTTGTCAACGTATAACAATCGCCAACACCTTCAGCGAGCAAGCGTTTGATAAAAAGTTCTGGAGATGGGGTAAGAAATAAATCTTTTTTTTTATCAATAAATTGAAACTCTGTCTTAAATACTTCCATATATGATTCAGGGATAAGTACAGGAGATAATACAGGTAGATGAAGTCGTAGGTACTTTTTTTTCTCAAAAAAAGCATGCAGAGCATTTTCTATCAAAAGATATTTTCTATAGTAGGGAAGGTGAGTAATTGTTGTAGTAATATTCATGACTACATTTCTCCTTCAAATTCTTCCAGAAGTTTTTTTTGATGAGATGATATTCTATTGGGAATTTTGATGGTAAAGACCACATATTGATCTCCTCGTTGATGTGAATTCGGATAGATCATGCCTTTTCCCCGAAGGCGCATGGCCGTCCCTGATGTAGTCCCTGGGCGGACTTTGACTTTGATCGCATCATCAATACCAGCAACACTGATGATCCCACCAATGACTGCGGTTGCATAAGAGATAACAACTTCGCTATATACATCTTGTCCTTCTCGTTTAAATCGGTTATCCTGTAAAACTGTGACAAGCAAATCAAAATCACTAAATCTGATACGCATCCCATTATCAATACCCGCAGGAATTTTGATAGTTTTTTGTTTTCCTTCAATACGTACTTCTTTTGCGACACCATGAACCGCCTCATCAAATGAGATGGTAATCTGGTAGGCAGGGCGATGTTGACGAGAACTTTGAGATCTTCCTCCAAATCCAAAAAACTGTTCAAATATCTCAAAAGGATCAGTTCCTCCGAGATCAAATCCTTCAAAAGGAGATCCTCCTGATGACGAATAAGAATAGGTAAATGGACCACTTTGATATTGTTGTCCTCCTCCAGATGCTCTGCCATGTCCGCCTCGTGAAAATGCCTCATGACCGATTTGGTCATACATACTTTTTTTCTTAGTATCAGATAATACTTCGTATGCCTGATTGATCGTCTTAAATTTTTCCGTTGCTTCAGGCGTTTTATTACGATCAGGATGCCACTTCAGAGCAAGTTTCCGATACGCGGATTTCAATTCATCAGCACCCGCATTTCTGGAAACACCCAATATAGAATAATAGTCTTGCATAAAATCACAAATATAAAGCCTAAATTTAGTTTACTACTTCTCCTTCTTCAACTTTTTTATCATTTGTTTTTTCGCCACCATCTGAAGATGGTTTTTTTTCTGCTTCTCCATTCTGAGGAGGTTGTTCAGGTGGTTTTTGCTGACTATTCATATATTGGCTTATTTTCTGCAACGCATCAGAAAGATCTTTTATCTTTGTTTCAATCTCTTCAGCGTTTCCTTTATCTAGAATATCTTTCAGCTCCGCGCTTTTTTTCTTTATGTCTTCCTTTATTTCTTTTGGTGCTTTATCCCCGGCTTCTTTTAAGGATTTTTCTGCGGTATAGATCATTGAATCTGCTTTATTACGCGCTTCAATACGCATTTTTTCTTTTTGATCTTCTTCTGCATGTTTTTCAGCATCTTCTTTGATCCGTTCAATTTCTTCCTTTGTCAGACCCGTTGATCCGGTAATCTTGATGCTTTGTGCTTTTCCTGTCGCTTTATCTTTTGCGGTTACGGTCAGGATTCCATTTGAATCAATATCAAAAGATACTTCAATCTGCGGAATGCCTCGTGGGGCAGAAGGAATGCCGTCAAGAATAAATCGTCCCAGTGATTTATTATCTTTTGCAAGAGGTCGTTCACCCTGTACGATATGTATTTCCACTTGTGTTTGATTATCTGCCGCAGTTGAGAAAACTTCTGATTTTGATGTAGGGACGGTTGTATTCCGTTGTATCAAAGGAGTAGCAACACTTCCCAATGTCTCAATCCCCAACGTTAGTGGAGTTACATCAAGCAGTACTACATCGCGAATATCTCCAGTGATAATCCCTGCTTGAATTGCGGCTCCTACAGCAACTGCCTCATCGGGATTTACTGAACGGTTAACTTCTTTGCTAAAATATTTTTCTACTTTTGCAATCATTTGTGGCATTCTCGTCATTCCTCCAACAAGAATAACCTCATTGATATCTGACGCAGTGACTTTTGCATCCTTAAGACAATCTTTGACTGATGTAAATGATCTTTCAATCAAAGACTCAACTAAAGATTCAAATTTTGCCCGAGTCAGTTTTACCACAAAATGAAGTGGTTGATCATCTTTAACAGTGATAAATGGAAGATTAATCTCAGATTCCATTGATGAAGAAAGCTCAATCTTTGCTTTTTCTGCGGCATCGCGCAATCTTTGCAACGCTTGACTATCTTTGCGAAGGTCAATGCCGTTTTCCTTTTTGAATTCATCAGCGAGATGATCCATCACTGTTCTGTCAAAATCATCTCCACCAAGATGTGTATCTCCATTCGTTGCTTTTACTTGAAATACTCCATCACCTAATTCAAGTACGGTGATATCAAATGTTCCTCCCCCAAAATCATATACAGCGATATGATGTGTTTGTTTTTTATCCAGACCATAGGCAAGTGATGAAGCGGTTGGTTCGTTGATGATTCGTATTACTTCAAGTCCAGCTATCTCTCCTGCTTGTTTGGTGGCTTGGCGTTGTGCATCATCAAAATATGCAGGCACCGTAATCACTGCTTTATCTACCGTATCTCCAAGATATGCCTCCGCGTCACTTTTTATTTTCTGCAATATTATTGCTGATATTTCTTGTGGAGTGTATGTTTTGCCTGCTACTTCAACGACTGCCATACCATCTCTGCCTTCCTTTATGGTGTATGGAAGCCATTGTTTATCATTTTGCACTGATGGATCAGAATATTTTCTACCCATTAATCGTTTGATAGAAAAAATAATACTCTTAGGATTAATGATTAATTGTCTTTTTGCAACATCCCCAACTATTCGTTTGATAGGATCTACCACTGAAGGAATGACATTCCGTCCTTCTTTTGAATGAATGACTTTTGCTTTTCCTCCTTCCATGACTGCTACACATGAATTAGTTGTTCCAAGATCAATGCCGACTGTTTTTGCCATAGTATATTAAGTATATAAATGTATAATAAAAACTGATAAATTTATTCTGTTTTTTTCTCCACTTTCACGCGTGCAGGTCGTATGATTTCATCGTGAAGTGTGTATCCTTTTCGTAATACTTCAATAATAACATTATCTTTGTTTCCTGCAACTACTTCAACGCATTCTGAAGTGTATGGATCAAATGGTTTTCCCACGACTTCAAGTTCTCGTATCCCTTCTTCTGAAAGAATTTTTATAAATTTGTCCTTGACTAATTGTAGTCCCTTATCTTTGATAAATATATTTCCCTGTTCTATGTCATCAAGCACGTCAAGAAATTTTAACAGAATAGTTTTTGTTGTTTTTGTTTGCGACTCTTTATTCTGTTGGTAGGTTCTTCGTTCTAAATTGTCATAATCTGCTAATGTACGTAGGTAATTCTGTTTCCATTTATGTATTTCTTCTTTCAACTCTCGTTTGTTTATTTCTTCTTGGTTTGGTTTTTTTACTTCTTCTTTATTCTGTATTGTATCATCTCTCTCTATTTTCTTTTCTTTTTTCTGTTCTTCATTTTTATCTTGTGTTATTTTATTCATTTTTGTATATTTTATATTTTATTTTTAATTTTCTATAGTCCTCGTTCGCGAATAATTTGCTCAATCAGTTGACTACAATATTTTATACTGGGTACTACCATATCATACCGCATGCGTTTTGGGCCTGCAACGCCAAGTACTCCACTTATTTTTTCTCCCCCAAATTCCCCGAAAACTGATGCGCTCGGTTCAAGTAATTCATTTTTCTCATATTCATCACCTAATATAAAAAGTATATCATCTTCTGTCTGTTGAAAACATTCTGAAATATTTTTCCAAAATGAAAATTCATCCAATCGTTCAAAGAAAAAACGTGAAAACTCAGTATTATAAAATTCTTTTTGGGTTAGAAGATTATTAACTCCAAAATAATACACATCTCCTTCATTCGTGGTTGCCATAGCAAGTAAATTGGTTTTTTTGGCGAGTATCTGCGTAACATGTTGAAGAAGTTGATGAATCTCGTTTCTAAAATCCCAAACATCATTTTTATAGGATACTTCTTCTGCGGTAGAAAGTTCTTTTTCCTTCATGATATGAGTGATATAAAAACGAAACGCACTGTCAGTCGGTATTCTTCCTGATGAGAAATGTTCTTTACGAAGGTATCCTTTTTTCGCGAGGGCTATCATTTCATTTCGTACGGTAGCAGGAGAGACACCGAGATTATATTTTTTATCCAAAATCTCAGATCCAACTGGTTCACCCGTAAGGGTATATTCAGTGATGATTGACTTTAATATTTGCATTTGTCGTGGTGTTAGTTGTTCCATAATAAGTCCCGATTTAGTCGGAATTAGCAAAAGTATAGTACGTCTGCTAATCATTGTCAAGAGTATTTTCCTAAAAATAACCCTTGCGTTTTGTTTTTTTTGGTATACTAAAAAATATGGAGCATCACAATCATGGTTCATCTTCATTTATCAATATCGCAGTCCTTCTACTTTTTGCAGTAGTCATTGCCGTCGCCTCAACAGCCGCTACCTATTATTTATTAAGCTCAAAAACTACCGAACAACCACCAATTACTCAACCGCCGATTGTCCCGCCAACGCAGACGAACCTCTATCCGATTACATCTCCAACAACACAAACAACAACTTCTGCTGACGAGACAGCGGGGTGGAAAACGTATACCCATACCTTTAATACGTTTGAGTTTAGCTTCAAGTATCCTCCAGAATTCGCACTTGAAGAAAACAATCTTCCAAGCACTAGTAATCCAACAATTGCTACCCAAAATTTGCTATTAGAAAATCACTCACGCAGTATGGATTTGGAACTATGGGTCAATCCTATGGGATTTGGTCGCGGTTGTGATGATAAAACCTATGAAACCGCTTATTCGGTTGCATTAGGCATCTATATTAGTCAAGAAATAGAAA
This sequence comes from Patescibacteria group bacterium, assembly GCA_035290045.1. GTDB lineage: Bacteria > Patescibacteriota > Microgenomatia > UBA1406 > HO2-37-13b > DATDVH01. The sequence continues at coordinate 19,477 of DATDVH010000009.1, forward strand.
ACGATTGTCAAAATAATGCGTTTACGACACCTGGACAAACTGTGATATTCACAAGACCCCAAATAAACGACAATGAATTATTTATAGAGTTTTCTTATTTTAAAGATAAAGAAAATTTTTGGAACCCAGAATCCCTCTTTAAGCAAATCCTTTCTACATTCAAATTCACCAACTAAATAAACTATCACAACAACTCCATACATGATATAATAAAGATATGTATACCCATCGTAGTTGAAATTGCAAAGCAATTTCAGCGTACGAAGGGTTATGCCGCTTACAGATGAAAC
>DATDVH010000010.1:0-20539 GCA_035290045.1 Patescibacteria group bacterium
TGGATTGGAAAGTGTATAAGAATGAAAAGTATGGGTTTGAACTAATGTTCCCCAATGATTGGACTTCTACAATAAGCCCATATAGCACGGCTACTACAGGAAAGGAATCTTCATTTATTTTGGGTAACATTCTTGGTATAAGTGGCATATCTTTTACAATAAATCAATTAGGTTCAGAAGCATTGGGGTCTATATACAGATCAGCAAAAAATCTTGATCAGTATACCAACCTTCTTGTTAGAAAAGATGAAAAAGGTAATATATTTAGAAAATTTGTTAAAGAAATTACCGTAAGCGGTCGTCGAGCCTTGTGGTTTGAGGTATATCAATGGGAAGTTGACAAACAATCGTTTATGTGGGTTCCAGCAATCTATTTTCAAGATCAAAATAACATCTATGAAATTAATCCTTCAGGATCAATTACAGTTAGTTTGCTAAATCAAATTCTTTCCACCTTTAAATTCATAGAATAAAAAACCCCATCATAAAATAAATTCTAAATAATTATCTTGATTGACTGTCTGAAACTTTGTATTGGTATAAGTCTCCAACCATTCCTTTGGCGCTTGAACTAATTGACTACCCCATTTGAATTCATATCCGTATAAACACCCCTCTCTTTCCTCAAGAAAATCAATTTCTTTCTGATCCCACGTACGCCAAAAATAATTATTGGCATAAATATTTTTATATGATTGTTTTTTCAATCTTTCCATTATGAGAAAATTTTCCCAGAGATGACCTTTATCATTTCGTAACTCCAAAGCATTAAAATTAGAGATTATCGCATTACGGATGCCGTTATCGTAAAAATAATATTTGCTTTTTTTAGTTATTTCTTTTCTTAAATTACGGCTAAATCCTCGCACATTAAAAATGATAAATGATTTTTCAAAAAGATCAAGATACCGAGCAACTGTTTTATAATCAATTCCTAATTGTTGAGCAATCTCGGTGAGAGATACTTCGCTCCCCACCTGAAAAGCAAGTAAACGAAGCAAATCAAGCAAAATTTTTGAACTTTTTACTCTTTCTAATTCAAGTATGTCTTTGAGTAAATATGAGTGCATAATTTCATTGAGTTGCTGTATTTTTTCTGTTTTGCTTTTTTGTAAGATAATCTCCGGATATCCCCCATATATCAACCGCTCTTCAAGCTGACTTTTTAATTCATATTTATTATATAACTTATGTAACTCCATATGAGAAATAGGATATAAAGTAAGAGTAACTTTGCGACCTGTCAATGGTTCTCCCACTTGACCTGATAATTCAAACGAGGAAGAACCAGTCACGATTATCTTGAGGTTAGGCATTTGATCAACTAAGATTTTTAAACCTTCGCCGATTTGAGGAATTTTCTGAGCTTCATCAATAGCAATTAATTCATATCCTTCCGCATATTCTTTAATCACATTAAAATCTTGGGAACTTAATGTCGTTTGAGTTTGTATATTGTCGCCCGAGTCTAATTTATATTTTAAAGAGGTGGATTCAAGAAAATTCTGAAGAAGAGTTGTTTTACCCACCTGTCTGGGACCATAAATAACCAAAACCTTATGTGGTTTCAGATAGCGATCCATATTTTGATAGATTCTCGGTAGTTGCATATCATAAGTATACACAATCCTTATAATTTGTCAATTACGAGGAATTATACTCCTTGTAATTAGCTAAAAAATATTTACTCCTTGACTTTTGTTTTTTTTGGTATACTAAAAATATGGAACATCACAGTCATGGTTCACCTTCATTTATCAACATCGCAGTCCTTCTTCTTTTTGCAGTCGTTATTGCAGTCGCCTCAACCGCCACTACCTATTATTTCTTGGGTTCAAAAACAAATGAACAACCACAAGTCATTCAACCACCTGTTGTTCCTCCTGTTCAAACGAATAATCAAACATATCTTCAACCAACTATTTCATCAACTGTACAAACAGCAACTCCTTCTGACGAGACGACGAATTGGAAGGTGTATAGGAATGAAAAGTATGGATTTACCTTAAAGCTTCCACCTAGCTGGAAAAACTATAAAGTATGGCAAATAGAAGGCGATTTCAATGCCTTTGATTCAAGTGAAAGCTTTCGTTTTGGACTACCAACAAAAAGTAGTAAATGGCCTGCATATAACGGATACGGAGTTTTATTCACTATTTCAGTCACTACACCACAGGAATGGGAAAAAGAAGTCATAATTCAGTCTAAAGAAGGAGAGCCAGGTTCAACTCCTCCTCTCTATCGCAATGATGAGTATGTTTTTCATTTAACTCCTGGGCAAGATTGTGCTGAAGATTTGTGCGACAGATATTCAGAAATAAATGATATTAGGAAGACTTTTAAACTTATAAGATAGATTATAATCAAATCCTCTCCACCTCCAAATTCACCAACTAAACCATTTTTAATAACCAATTTCCTTCATATGGATAGTTTCAGTGTATAATAGAATAACCTTTTATTATGCGATATTATATCAAAACCTTTGGTTGTCAGCAGAATGTGGCGGATAGCGAACGAATTGCATCAGCATTCAAAGGACGTGGTATGGCAAAAGCTCGATCGTACCAGGAAGCCGATTATATTGTGATCAATACCTGTATGGTTCGGGAATCTGCGGAAAATAGAGTATATGGATTAGTGAATAATATTGAAAAATTAAAAACGAAAAATGCAAAGTTAAAAATTATTGTTACCGGTTGTATGGTCGGTATAGCTTTTCGCGATAAAACGGGAAAATACTTAGAACGCCTGAAAAAAATCATGCCTTCGGTTGATGAGTTTATGCCCATTGAAGAGGTGGGATTTGATCACGCTCCTGTGCGGTCAGATAGATATTCTGCATGGGTGCCTATCTCCAACGGCTGTAATAATTTCTGTACCTTTTGCGTGGTGCCATTTACCCGTGGTCGTGAGATCAGCCGGTCGTATGATGCAATTATTCAAGAATGTGAAGAGTTGAAGAAAAAAGGATATAAAAAAATAACACTTTTGGGGCAGAATGTGAATTCATATGGCGCGGATATTCTTATCGGAGAAAAGAATATACAGGTGATGAGAGATTTAGAGCATATATATTTTAATGTAAAATTAAAAGTTTCCCGCGAAGCGGGATCCCGCTCTGCGGGAAAAAATGAAAAGTGGCACGGTAAAATTGAAAATTTCCAAAATGGAAATATAAAATTAAAACCAATCTATGTAAAGCATTTAGGTCGATATCGCATTCCCACGCTTTTCCCCTATCTTTTGGAAGAGGTAGCAGACATTGGTTTTGACACCATTGATTTTATTTCTTCCAATCCATGGGATTTTTCAGATGAACTTATTGATGTTATCGCACGTAATGGGAATATTTCTCGTACTATTCATCTTCCTGTACAATCAGGAGATGATGACATGTTAAAACGCATGAATCGATGGTATACAAGCGACGAGTATCTGAGACTCGTTTCAAAATTAAAATTAAAAATTAAAAATGTACATTTAACAACTGATATCATCGTAGGATTTTGCGGAGAGAGCGATACTGCATTCAAAAATACAGTACAATTATGTCAGAAGGTAGGGTTTGAAAAAGCATATATTAGCATGTATTCAGAGCGACCTATGACTGCGGCAACCAAAACATTTGCGGATGATGTCCCCCACCCGATTAAGAAAAAGCGATGGATTATATTAGATACGTTAATAAACAAAAAAAACCATGGAGCCAAAAAGAGCATTTAAGTTTTGTCCAAAATGCGGAGGAAAACTTTCTGTACCTGAAGGAAATAAACTATCATGTATACGATGTCATTATGGATTATATATTAATCCATTAGTTACGAATGGCGTTATCATTGAAAATGATGGAGGCGAGATTCTTCTTGTTAAAAGAGCGTGCGATCCACACAAAGGACAATGGGATGTGCCTGGCGGGTTTATTCAACCAAGAGAAAGTTTTAGCACATCAGTAAAGCGGGAACTTATGGAGGAGCTACATCTGGAAGTTCTCATTGATCATATCGTTGGCATATATACTGATACCTATTTATTTGATGGAGTGATCAATGATACCTTATGTATTATGGTTTCAGCTCATATTCTCTCGGGCACAATCACGCCTGATGATGACGCAGAAGCCTATGAGTTTTTTTCAAGAAAAGAAATACTGAAGCAAAAAATTGCATTTGAAGGAGTAAAAAAAGGACTTATTGATCATATACGTTCTACAACTTCTTTCCCTAATTTGACTGCATAATTTGTTCCCCTATCATGTGGATATGTCATATCAAGATTAGCGATATAGAAATTTTTAATAGGAGTCTCAAAATCAGGTTTGTTTTTGATAAATTCTTTATCAAATATGGGTTGGGCAAAGGGACCCTTGAAGAGATAGGTATTGAGAATATCTGGATTATTATTCGTTATTCTCTGGATATATGGCAGAAAGTGATTGACCACACCGTCTTTTTCCATATTCATGCGAGGATCATCTCTTTCAAGATAATTCCCAATATACAAGAGATGGTGGTTATTATAATTTTTCTTATCAATAAAATGAGTGTGTTGAACCATTACAGTAAAAGGAATATAAGGAACCATTATATTTAGCCAGTATATTTTATCAAGAAATGGTTGTTTTGTTTCAATAATTAAGTTATGCGCATGAAGATAGTTGATACGGGTTAATCGTGTATGGTATTCTTCTGGAAAAAAATGATGGGCTAATTTCCTAAGAATTGGTGTGGGGAGTGTGGATATAACTTTGTCAAATGCTTCACCATTTATCAGTATCATTGTCCCCTCCTTTCTTAAAGATGTAACCTCATATTTTTTCTTTATCACTGTTCCTTGTTTTTTTATGGTAATTTCAAGATAATCAATAAGATTTTGAAATCCGCCTTCAATATATCCTAAACTTCGCGTTCTTTTCTTGATGCGACTCCAGATAAAAGACGCAACAATATTTCCCGCATATTTACCGAACTTTTTCCGAAAAAGCTCCTGCCACAATATATTCCAGGTTTTTTTCCCCATAGTTTTTTGCAAAAACTCTTGTGCTGTCATTTGTTCATATTTTTTCAAAAAAGGGGAGCATTTTAAAAATGCAAGGATTGTTGAAGCGCGTATTTTTTGTATTGGCGACAAGAGGGGAAATGATAAAAGATCAAGAGGTGAGGTGAAAGGATATATATTTATTGTTTTATTTTCATTTTCATACGCGCTCGCAGTAAGTGGATTTTTAAAAAAAATACCGTTGAATCCGGTTTCTTGTGCAAAGTGTACAATGTCAGTGTCATTGGAAAAAAGGTGATGATAGGTGCGCTCAAGCGGCCATAACCAATTCTTTCCTCTAAATCCAGAAGCTAATCCGCCAAAATGATTTTCCTTTTCAAAAAGAGTTACTTGATATCCTTTTTTGGATGCGTAGTAGCTTGCGGTGAGCCCAGTCATTCCACCGCCTAAAATACCGATTTTCATACAGTGAAAGTATAGTCTATAACACAGTGAATAATTTCCGCATAATTAACGTACATTTAACGCATGGATTGTTATATCACAAGTGTTATACTCAACTTATTTTGTGAACAATTCGTTTTATCCATGGATGTATGCATGACACAGTGAAAGAAAAAGGATATTTTAAGAAAACCATTCAAGGTGTTTCGTGGATGGCGCTTTTGAGAGGAGGAATGCGAGGTTTGGCGATAGTCAAAATAGCTCTACTAGCTCGATTTCTATCTCCGTCACAGTTTGGCACGTATGGAGTAGTAATGATCATGTTTGGTCTTTTTGAGATGCTTACAGAAACCGGGGTTAATGTAGCGCTTATTCAAGAAGATGATAATGTTGATGATTTTATCTCAACCGCATGGATAGTCTCAATCATAAGAGGATTAGTCATTGCGGGAGCATTATTTCTGATAGCACCTCTTGTTGCTCACTTTTTTAATACACCAGAAGCACTTCAGATGACTCGTTTCGCGAGCATCATTCCCTTAGTGAGAGGATTTATAAATCCAGCTATTGTGAAGTTTCAAAAGAAACTTATATTTCATAAAGAATTTTATTTTCGCTTGTGTATTTATATAGTTGACACTATTGTTGCGGTGAGTGCAGGGATACTCCTTCATTCTGCCTATGCGTTTGTCTGGGGGATGTTGATTGCGGCTATTATTGAAGTATTTTTGTCGTTTAAGGTAGTGATACCAACGCCGACTGCGCGTTTTAATATAAAAAAAGCCCGAAGGGTGATAAGTCGAGGTAAGTGGATTACTTTCGCGGGGATATTTGATTATCTTTTTCAGCATATTGATGATATTGCAATAGGAAAGATTTTAGGCATTGCGCCTCTTGGTTTATACCAACAGGCATATAGAATTTCAACATTGTCTCTCTCTGAAGTCGGAGAGATTTTCAATAAAGTAACGTTTCCCAGTTATATACAAATCGCACATGATAAAAAACGGCTCAAAAAAGCATTTTTCAAAGTAACAGGTGTCATTTTTCTCATCGTGTCTACTTTTGGAGTAGTGCTTTTTTTGTTTGCCCATACTATTGTTCTTATAGTATTGGGAGAAAAATGGCTTGGGTCAGTTGAAGCGCTGAAGATATTGGTGCTTTTTGGTATGCTGAAAGCAGTGTCAAGCTCGGTATATTCTCTATTGCTTGCAGTTAGAAAACAACATATTATTACGATTATTACATTGATTAGTATTGTTGGTCTTGCAGTTTTCCTTATTCCTTTGATTCGTGCACATGGTATCGTTGGCGCCAGTTATGCTCCTATCATAGGTACAGTCGCAGGAATACCTTTTATCATTTTTTATCTTCGCCGTATTTTTTCCCGCGGGTATTAAGAAAAGAATGAACACATACAATTTATTCCTAAAAAATTATTGAGAAGGCTTTCTATAGGGACGAGCCTTAAGTCTATCATGCTCTTGTGGTATACTAACTTTCGCCCTATGTTTATTCAAAAACTTATAGAAGGAATACATGCGAAAAAAACTCCCCTGTGTGTTGGGCTTGATCCTCGTCTTGAGTGGTTGCCAAAAAAAATCATTGATAAGTGTAAAAATAAATATGGAGCAACCTTGATATCTGCCTCATATGCGATCATTGAGTTTAACCGAACTATAATAGATGCTATTGCTCCACTTGTCCCCGCGGTCAAGTTACAAAGCGCGTTTTATGAACAATACGGTCCTGCGGGAATGCAAACATTACTTGATTCAATCATTTATGCGAAAAAAAAAGGACTCGTCGTGATTATTGATGCAAAGCGAGGAGACATTGACTCAACTGCTGATGCATACGCGAATGCTTTTTTGGGAGAAACCGATATATTTGGGAAGAATAAATCGTGTTATGATGTTGATTGCATGACGGTAAATCCTTTTTTAGGAAAAGATAGTGTACGTCCCTTTATTGATGTATGTAAAAAATATGGAAAAGGTATTTTTATATTGGTAAAAACATCAAATAGGGGAAGTGCTGATATTCAAGATCAAAAAGTGAAAGGAGTTACTCTATCAGAAAAAATAGCGTGCATGGTTGATACATACGCGAAAGAAAATAAAGAAAATAAGTATGGATATTCAAATATCGGTGCGGTTGTTGGATTGACTTTTCCTCAAGTCGCACAAAAACTGCGGAAACTCATGCCTCATTCGTTTTTTCTCGTTCCCGGATATGGGGCACAAGGGGGGGATATTCGCGGCATAAAATATTTTTTAAATGACGATGGATTAGGTGCTCTCATACATTCTTCAAGGAAAATAATTTATTCGTATCGTGAGCAAAAAGACGGTGAGGAAAATTATTTGACAATAGTAAAAAATGCAGTGATGCGCGCAAAGGAAGAGATACGACAATATGTATAAAATTGCGTTTGCAGGATACGCGACCGTAGATGTTATTGCAAATCAACTGTATTTAGGAGGAGCGGCTGGGATCATGGCTCTGAATGCGGCTTTATTGGGAGTACAAGCTTCTCTTATAGCTATTCTTTCTCGTGATACCTATGGAAAATGGTATGAGAGTACGTTAAGGCGGTCGGGAGTTGATATTACACACTGTGTTTTTGCGCCTCATCTTCCCACGTGTATCATACAAAATCCTCACGGTAAAGGATCTTCAAGAATATGGAGAGACAATGGAACTCATAGATATATTAAAAATATTACTCTTATGATAGAGACTCTATCTACCTTTGATGGAATATTTGTGGTGAATAGTCATCCAGATTTGGGTGAAAAAATAGCAGAGAAAAGTAATGATAATTTATTTTATATTCATGGACATCAAGTTGTCCATAAACGTCATTATGTAAGAGACAAAATTTTATCAAAATCAACCATTATTTTTGGAAATCAAGAAGAGTCTCCATTTATTTTTGAAAAAAAACCATTTAATTTTGGTGTTAAGATGGTTGTCATTACGAAGGGAGAAAAGGGAGGAATCGTCTTTTTTAAAAATAGGAAAACAACTTCGTTTCAAGCCCCAAAAATTGCAGCCATAGTGGACTCAACGGGAGCTGGAGACGCGTTTGCGCTTGGATTTGGTCTTTCATTCATCGCTGGGAGAACTGTAACAGGAGCAATCAAAGAGGGAAAAAAATTGTCAAGAAAAGTGATTGGACATAAAGGGGGCTTGATTTCAAGTAATTTCTGATATAATAACTCGTGTATGAATGAATGATTCATTATAACACTTGATGTTGATGGAGTGTTGACTGAGGGAATGGTTTCTGCTCACATGCCTGAATATAATCGTGGGCTTGATTTAGTGGAGCAAAACTCTAAATTTTGCAAGAGAGTCAGTAATCTTGTATTAGTTGGATTTGGTTTTTCAGAAGATAGGAAAAAGCAATTGGAAGGATCAATTTACCCAGATAGTGGGTTAAGAATAATGAGATTGCCTTCATGGCAGAAAAATGATGTAAATCAGTTAATCACAAATCTCAAAATTTAATGTGGGCTTTTGAGAAGGCGCTTGCCTGTAACTTTTTCTTCAAACTCTTGTAACATACGAAGGGACTCCTCAGCAGAGGCAATGATACGATCAACGTCCTTGATGGTTGATTCATGTGTGGCATTTTTTTTAATAAGAAAAGCAAGTTGTTTAGTATCGTTAATCGGTTGACGCAAATTTACCGCGAAATCATTCACTTTATTTGCAAGAAGATCCTCTACTTTATTTTGATAGACTTTCTCATCTTTTCTTATAACCAAAATCTCCTTTTCAGCTTCTTTCAGATGAAGATATTCTTTTCGCAAATAGAAAGTCAATGGTATGACGGTAAGAAGCGATAAAATAGTGAGATAATCATACGCAATATCAATAGTGCCAATATCAAAAGAAAAAAGCCCGGTAAGAGTCAATATAAATGCAACTGATGTTGAAGGAGTGAAGGTAAACCCGAGTAAAATCGCAAGCAGATAGAGTGTGAAAAAAAAGGGAGAGACAAACCAACCAGTTGCCGCAACAAGAAAAAGCACAAAAATCGCACTAATCATAATCATTGTTCGTATGTGTCCTGTTTTTTTTACTACAAAATATCCATATATAATAACCGCAAGAAGTCCAAGAAGAGCAAATTGTAACTTAAAAAAAGTAGTAATTGGATTTTTAGTGAGTATATAAACAATCAGAGTAATTCCAATAGTGAATAGTATATTTCTTATTTTATGCATATATTTTAGCATAACATCGTTTATACATCTTGTCAATATCTGTAAATATTTTATTTTTTCTATATAATAGAATAGAATGTTATGGTTAATATGCATAAAATAAATTCTATTATTATCGCGGCGCGTCCAAATCAATGGATGAAAAATTTAATCATATTTACAGCGATTATTTTTTCTGGCATGTTGTTTAACATTGATTTGTTTGTGATCACTTTTATAGGGTTTTGTCTTTTTTGCGTTCTTTCTTCAACCTCATATATATTGAACGATATAATTGATTATCCGTATGATCGTAAACATCCGTTTAAGAAGTATCGTCCTATTGCATCAGGCGCATTGAGTATTCCTGATGCAACTTTTATCGTATTTCTTCTATCCTTACTCTCTCTGATCATTGCCTTAATTATATCAGTTTCTTTTTTTCTGATTACGTTTACTTTTTTACTCTTACATTTTTTCTATTCTTTATATTTCAAAAAACACCCAGTATTTGATATTTTTACTATATCTTTTTCATTTATGCTTCGTGCGTTTGCCGGACAGGCGCTTACGGGATATCATATACAAATTTGGCTTCTTCTGACTATCTTTTTTATTTCTCTTTTCATTGCGACTGCAAAGCGTCATGCTGAATTAATTATTCATGGTCATGAGACGCGTTCATCTTTGTACTTTTATAAGGAACATTTACTTGATTTTCTTACGACAACTTTTGCAACAACCACAATAATTGCGTATGCGCTCTATACTTTTTTGGAAAATATACAACTTACTCATACCCCATTTACGTTTTATTTTGAAGAGATATTTCCTAATTTTGAGGCGCGTAAGTGGTTTATGATCACTATTCCTTTGGTAGTGTATGGTATTTCTCGGTATGCACAGCTTTTGTATGAACGGGATCAGGGAGAGCGACCAGAAAAAATTATCACACAAGATAAGCCTCTTATTATCACGATTCTTTTATGGGCACTTATCGTGATATCTTTGATCTATATTTTTTGATAGACCATTTTTTAAGAAAGGGTTTTATGAAGGCTTCAAAGAGATAACTATGCATTTTTGATTAAAAAAATGATTGTTTTTGATCTCTTTTTTACCCTTGACATCTTACTTATGGGGTATTAGATTGTATGAGGACACTATATATGAAGTGTATTTTCTGTGCACATCACAATACCGAAGTGGCTGAAACGCGTGTAGCAGATAATGGTACGATAGTACGTCGCAGAAGAAGATGTGGTACTTGTCTAAAGCGATTTACTACGTATGAGCGAGTTGAAAGACTCCCTATAATTGTGGTGAAGCGTGATACAAGAAGAGAGCGATTTGATAGAGATAAATTGAAAAAAGGAATTTTGAAATCATGCGAAAAAACTAGCGTGAGTTTTGAACAAATTGAAAAAATAGCAGAAGACATCGAAACAGATATAAAGCAGGAAGATTCAGCAGAAATTGAAAGCAATTTAATTGGCAGTCTTATAGGACAGAAATTAAAGAAAATTGATAAAATCGCATATATCAGATTTGCGTCAGTATTTCGACGTTTTGTTGATGTTGAAGATTTTGAGATAGAACTTAAAAAGTTATTATAATTATAAATACCGATCAAATCAAGATCAATTAATTACTTATTTTTATCATATGAAACTGACAGGTGTCGCAGAAAAGGTTTTTATTGACCGTTATTCGTTAAAAGATAAACAGGGAAAGCCGTTGGAGAAAAATCCGGATCAGATGTGGCGACGTGTTGCTCATGCAGTCGCAACTGTTGAAAAGGGTGTAAATCAAAAAAAATGGGAAAAACATTTCTATCAGGCAATGCAGGGGTTCAAATATGTACCAGGAGGACGTATTTTAGCAGGAGCCGGGACAGGGTACATGGTCACTTTTTACAATTGTTTTGTCATTCCAAGTCCAGGCGATTCTCGTCAAGGCATATTGGACACTCTGAAGCAAATGGTTGAAATTATGGCTCATGGTGGGGGAGTAGGGATCAATATATCATCACTTCGCCCAAAGGGTGCGCGCGTGCGCAAAGTGAATGGTTTCTCATCAGGTCCATGTAATTGGGCAGAATTATTTTCTCTTGCAACAAAGGATATTATTCAACAAGGGGGCACCAGAAGAGGTGCGTTAATGCTTATGCTCTGGGATTGGCATCCTGATATTGAAGAATTTATCACTGTAAAGCAGGATTTATCTCGTATTAACGGTGCTAATCTTTCTCTATGCATTTCGGATAGTTTTATGAAAGCGGTTGAAAAGGACGAAGATTGGCAATTGATGTTTCCTGATACAAATGATCCAGAATATGATGCGAAATGGGATGGTGATCTTGAGGTGTGGAAAAAATTAGGTAAGAAAATGAAAATTATCAAAACGGTAAAGGCGCGTAAAATCTGGGATTTGATAGCCTCTGCGGCGTGGAAATCAGCAGAGCCGGGAGTCGTATTTATGGAACGGTATAACAAATGGCATAATAATTACTATTGGAACAGGATAAACTGTGTAAATCCTTGTGGAGAAGAAGGATTGCCACCATGGGGAGTATGCAATCTTGGATCAATCAATTTATCTGCATTAGTTAATGTATTGCATTCTGATAAAAAAGGACGATTTGATTTTGTCTCGCTTAAAAAAATTGCAAAAACAGCAGTTCGCTTTCAAGACAATATTATTGACATGGATCCGTATGTGTTTGATGGGATACGCAAAACTCAACTTGAAGGAGAAAGGCGTATTGGTTTGGGAACTATGGGGCTTGGTGATTGTTTGATCAAATTACAGCTCCGTTACGGGTCTGATAAGTCACTTACCTTTATTGATAAGGTATATCGCATCATCCGTGACGCGGCATATGAGGCATCATGCGAGATCGCGAAGGAAAAAGGTAGTTTTCCCAAATTCGATGCGTCATTATTCTCCAAAAGTCTCTTTATTCAAGAACTTGACAAAGAGTTGCAGGATACGATTAAAAAACATGGTATACGTAATTCAGTCCTTCTTATGCAGGCACCAACTGGATCAACTTCGCTTTTGGCAGGGACTACGTCTGGAATTGAACCAGTCTATGAGTTTGAGTTTATACGGAAAGATAGATTAGGTATACATACCATTCGACATATTTTGTATGAATCATGGTACCAAAAAAATAAAACTGAAATAAAAGCGGGAAAAGCAAAAAAGCCTCTATGGTTTGTCTCATCAAACGAACTGACCCCAGAGGATCATGTGAAAGTGCAGTCCGTGATACAAAAATATGTTGATGCTTCAATCTCAAAAACAGTAAATGCGCCAAAAACTCATACGGTTGATGATGTGAAAAAACTATACACAATGGCATATAAATTAGGATTGAAAGGCATAGCGTATATGCGAGATGGATCTCGTCCCGGCGTGTTGGAACGGGTTGAAAAAAATACTTCTGAAAAATCAAAAAAAGATAATGGAAGCGTGTTACATCATGTTAAGCCTCGTCCCATGGTGGTTCATGGATCAACCTATAAGATCAATACACCCGTAGGCACTGCATTTATTACTATCAACACCAATGGTGATCAAGAACCGCTTGAGGTATTTGTCAATGTAGGTAAAGCAGGAAGCGATGTGTATGCCATGGCTGAAGGATTGGGGAGAGTCGTATCGTTGGCGCTTCGGTTTTCATCACAACTCTCTCCTCATGAGAGAATACAGGAAATTATCAATCAACTGCAGGGTATTGGTGGGGCGCGTACGCTTGGATTTGGAAGAGAGCGTGTGCGTAGTCTTCCTGATGCGTTGGCAAAAATCTTGGGCATGCATTTTAAGACCATTCGTAAAGGCGATACTACATCTATTGAAAGGGGGAATGGTGCGACAAAAGAAAAGATAGAGTTAGTGGCGCACGATACCCAGCCGTCTTTATTAGAACTTGAGAAATCAAGCTCTTTTGATATTTGTCCCTCATGCGGCGAGGCGGCATTTGCGCATGAGGAAGGGTGCAAGAAATGTTATGGATGTGGCTTCTCAGAGTGCTAAGAATAATACCGCATTAGCAAAAAAGTGCTATCATGAATCTATGCAAATTTTTTCAAAGTTTTTTATTTTAACGGTAAGCATATTTTTTTTGTTATTAGTTTTTGTCTCATATATTAGCGGTGAAACAAAATCAGAAGGTGATTTAAATGATGATGGGAAAGTTGATTTATTTGATTTAGTTACTGTAGCCAAAGATTTTGGGAAAAAAGGAGAGGGATTTCCCGGAGACGCAGATAAAAACGGCGCGGTTGATATTTTTGATTTAGTCATCGTTGCAAAAAATTTTGGACACAGTACGCCGAAACAAGAAACTATATCTCCTACACCCGTTGCTTCTCCTTCTGCTCAAATAGCATTGCTTGAAACGATAATTGAATCAAACAATACAGAAACACATACACTCATTGACAAATATGAACAATCAACAGATGAAGAAGAAAAACAAGCCATAGTTTCAAATCTTGAAAATAATCTTACCGGAAGAAAAAAAAATTTACTCTCTCTTCTTGAATTATCTCCTTTATCTGTATATCAGAAGGCGTTTGATCAGAATGTCATTGAGAAACTACACACAGTAGGTAAAATTAAAGACAAACAATTAGTTGAAACAAGAATAAATACTCTTCAAGGAATCGTGAATACGACAATCTATGATGATTTTGAGAATAATATATCATATGAGACCGCAACCTTTATCCCTGATGATACTCAAGATGAAGAGATTAACTTTTATCCCACTGATGGTCAAACATTACTTTCTGGAACAAAAGTAGTAATCAATAATGCATTGAGGATAGATGAAGGTGAAAAAGTCCTTGGTGTTTCTTCTGTATATGCACAGGAGAGCAAAAATCTTGATGTTAAAAATTACGAAATTTTTTACAAAGTACATCTTATTGCGGTTGGAATACAGAGGTCTAATGACCCCGTTCCACAAGCTATCGGAAATCAAAATATATTAGTTATTCTTGCTAAGGCTCGAGATGTAGATAATGTATTTTTAGGTAATTTACCAGCACCCGAACAAATAGAAGAGCATATTAAAGGGCAAATCAATAGATGGTATAAAAAAAATTCATATGGGAAAATGTCAATTACCCCCACTGTAATTGATAAATGGTACACATTAAAATCTCCGACCATCGAATTTGATCGGATGTCAGGAGTACAATATATGCAAGATGAGCATTTATTTTTTAAAGAGATTTTCCCTCAACTACATAAAGATAATGTTGATGTATTCAATTTTGACAGATTTCTTCTTATTGCGGGAAGTTCTATAGAATCCGAGATACTTGGAACTAGTTCTGTTGGCAAAAAATATGTAAGATCTATTATGCGAATTGATCAACAAATTAAGGATAATATCTCTTTAGCTGTGATAAGACTCCCTCTTTTTATTGATACTTTAAGTAAACCTTTTATAGAAACTTCTGATGGGAATTTAAACCTTTTTGAATTTGTTACCGCTCATGAGATAGGACATCAATTAGGATTAGATCACGCTAGAAAGCTTGTCTCTAAAAGAGGAGTGAATATGATTTCACTAGACTTGCTCTCACCTCAAAATACAGAAGAAATAGAATATGGCAACCCATACGACATTATGGGTATTACCAAAAAAAAAGATGCGGAGGGATCATTTTTTAACAGCAGAGCTAGGCGTTACCTTGGTTGGTTAGATCCAACGCAATCAATTGAAATAGATCCGCAGTATCCTGATGGTTTATACACTATAAAAGCAATGGGTGAAAAAGGAGTAATCTCTGCATATATTCCTATGGCTCGTCTACACCCACCATGGTTTGATTTTGATATTGAATATAGACTGGGCAAGGGAGCGGTATTAAACGTTGGTCCTGATGACCTATCCGCTTATTCTGGAGGAGGGCTTCTCATTCCTTACTTCAAAGATGTCAATACACATAAAAATTCGTTTTCAGTAGGTGATGCCACAATGTATCTTGATACTAATAACATGCAGGTCAAAGTCGTCGATATCAATGATGAAGAAAAATCGCTTACTTTTCGTGTTAAACAGTGTTTTCCAGATGACTACTCAAAAATAATTCATGTACATGGAGGTGATATAAATAATGATTTTCAATCGTCAATGAATGTATTTGAAACTGATATAAGAAAAAACTATGGAAACTTAAAATTGAAAGAGGATTTTTATATTGAGAATTCAACCTGTTTTGATAAGTACTATGTTGAACAGTCAGGAAGCATAGAAATTGGAAATTTATCAGTAAGCAATTTAAGTAAAAGTGGCATCAGTTTGCAGATAATGTCAGGCAAAAATAAACTTACTGGATTTTTTTTTGATGTTGGTATTTCTAATACGCAATTGCCAAACACAGAAATTAATTTTAACTTGGATGAGCAGAATGGCGTAATAAGTGAATTAAAAAAAATCAATTATCATCTTTTATTAAATACTGTTCCTTCTCCTGACGAATACAAAAATGATCTTGAACCATTTATGCTTGATATAAAAGATAAGGACGTAAATAATAAGAAATTTAATTATTTAGAAGTTAAGAAACAACAGACGATTGTATTTAACTCGGATATAGGAAACAACTCTCGTAATCCAGATGGGAATAAAAGTACTGACTTTTTTGTGAAATGGGAGATACAAGATGAAAAAGGGAATAATGTCATACCTCCCTTTCGTCAACGTCATGACGGCATTCCTCCAAAATCTATAGACAACGCTAATCCTGCAACTCTCACATTGACTATTCCTCAAGATTTACCAGTAGGAAATTATAAAGTCATCCTTGAAGTTGATTCAAATAATAGACTGCAGGAGTTTAATGAAAATAATAATATGATTTTTAGATATTTTAATGTGGTAGAGCAAAAAATATGACCCATCAGAAAAAAACGAAAAAAATCTATGCTTTTATTGACAGCCAAAATCTGCATCTTGGAGTAAAAAGTCAAGGCTGGATATTGGATTTTGTACGTTTTCGCATACTGTTGAAAGATAAATATTATGTAGAAAAGGCTTTTTTATTTATTGGATATATCCCAGACAATCAGAGTTTATATACTCACTTACAACAATTTTACTCAGGAAATTCAGCTTCTATATCATAAATATAGGATTATTTAAGAAGAGATTGATGCAAAAAAAATAAAAAAAGAGAGGCATTCCGCGGGATAAAACCCTTTGGTAGTCCTCTCATAGTGATAAATATATCGTATAAAATATGTTCATAAAAGTCAATAGACAATGTCATGTGTGAAGTTGATTCAAATAATAGACTGCAGGAGTTTAATAAGAATAATAATATGATTTTTAGATATTTTAATGTAGTGGAATAATATATGAAGATATACACTAAAACCGGCGATGAAGGAATGACTGCGCTTTTTGGTGGAAAACGTATAGCAAAATCAGATATACAAGTTGAGACCTATGGGACTGTCGATGAGTTAAGTAGTGTGATTGGTATGGTGATTTCAGTCATTCATAATCATCAAGATCAAATATTTTTGACACACATCCAAAAAAATCTGTACCAGTGTATGAGTCAATTAGCAGGATCAAAGATGAGTCTATCTTTTTTAATTCAAGAGACAGAGAAGCTTGAAAAAAGTATAGATATGATGGATAAAAAACTGATTCCTCTTGATCATTTTATTTTACCTCAAGGAGGAGTTGAGGCTTCTTGGATGCATATCGCGCGTACAGTGTGTCGTAGGGCGGAACGAAATGTTGTACGATTTACAAAGGAAAAAAATATAGTACAATATCTGAATCGTTTATCTGATTTTTTGTTTGTCATAGCACGAACATATACGAAGAATAATCAAAAAATACAGGTGTAATTATTCATTTATACCGCCCGCCAAGGCGGGGCGGCATAACCCTTCGTACGTTCATTTTGCTTTGCAAACTGAACTACGATGGGTATATTTGGTTTCAGTCATTTTCTGCGCTCTAAAAAAAAGCAGAAGAGAAGACTGTGCGAGTTTTTTTAAAAAACTCGTGTGTAAGGGAATCAGGTGTGAATCCTGAACTGTGCCGCAACGGTAACCTTATCCTCTATAGGAAGTCCGGAGACCGACCAAATATCCGTATAAGAACGGAGATACCCTCGAGCAAGGAAAATTATGGGACATGTAGAATGTGAGAGAAGTATTAGGTCGGATGCATTTTCTTTTGAGTATCGTGAGGATGCGTCAGATATATCTATTCGTACTGATCTTGAATCTTTGTTTGGGGAATATGATTTTGCAGTTCCCTTAAGCAGATGGGAATTATTATTTGTTTCAGATGAATATGGTGTATCTCATTTGGTCAGTCCGTATGATCGTGAACCCATGACGATAAAATGTCAACGTGCGATACAAAAGAGAAAAGATTCATTGAAAAGTACGAATCGTGAAGATGCTGAATATAAGTGTGTTTGTTCTCTTGAAACTCAATTAACGACAGCTTCCGCAGGAGATATGGTTTTCTGGACAAGTCCCCCAGGTCCAAAAGAAGATGGATATGGAAAATATGGATTTTTCTTCGTAGGACAGATATGTGCTGAAAAAGATACACCTCATCAAAAACGTATTTCAATAACGGCTATACATATTGATAATCAGTCGGTAGCGCAATGCAATGATTCAATCTCTTTATTGACAGGAGAATCTGTTTATTTTAGTACAGCAGAAGACTGTATTAGGAATCCGAAACTCATATCTTCTATAGATGAAGATAAAATTAAATATGTACTATCCGAAATATTCCATTTTGTTCTAGATGAAGAAAGACAAAAACTTTTTACTGATGTGATGCATATGGTTAAACCTTATATAGATAGTTTTATTCAATTAAATAAGCAAGATATATCAAAAAGAAAGATACAGAAGGGATTTTGGGCTTTGAGAAACTATGTTATTTCTCTTCGTGATGATCTGATAGACAGTCTTGAGCATAGAAAACGAAACCCTTTACCCTCTGTTAATACGTTTGATAAATTTATACCATTTGAAGCGTTAGTTCATCATTTTGGATCAAAACCACCACCTCTTGTTGCAGGAAGTTGTGGAAGTACTGGGTCAAACACTCCGTTTAAAAGTAGTAATATTTTCAATTCTCTTTCATCTCTATTTTCATTATTTTCTCCTGAACAGTCTGAGAATTTTACTTGTCCTCGATGTGAAAGAGAATCAGTCACTCCTGTCGGAGATACATGTCCGCATTGTGGACTTACCAAAGACGAGGCACAAGAAAAAGGGTTTATGACCTGTTGATATTTTCTTCACATGATACAATAAAGAATATGAATAAGCATAGAAATTTTTCTCCTATTGATCAGGATTTAATCGATGGCGATACTACGATTGGAACTGTATCAAAAGAGCATGAATTTCCTACAGAGAAAAAAGACGGTATTGTCATGACAGAATTAGTTGAAAAAGAATCTCCAGAGGAAATAAGTACGTTTGTTCAGTCTCGTCAAGAAGAACCACGAATAAGTTCTCGTCTTCAGAAAGTTGGAGTAGAAAATGTGGCAACTTCACCACGGTACGCAGTCCAAAAAAAAATAATACTTCCTCTGACGGATGACATGGTGGAACGAGGACTGCATGCTCCTATTACCTCATCTTTTCGGTGGCTTGCTGAATGGTCAGTATTTCTGCTGAAAAGAGCACATATTATGTTAAAAAAAGTTCATGGTCATATGAAGCGCATTATTCAACAATGAGTGTTTCATATTGTACCTTGACTGTTTCTGATGAGTTGCTTTCAGTATTGAAAGTATTGGTTGCGGAGACTGAATAGGCATAAGAAATCCCGTTTTGTACTGTAGTATCAATAAAATCATAGTGTCCATTGGTTTGAAGTTCAGTTTCTTTTTGTGCGTTTTTTGATTCAATTTTTTGAGGTTGTCCTGTCCCCTCGGAGCGATAAATAGTATAGTTTTTAATACCGCCTCGTATAGCACGCCATTGAAGTTGTAGTCCGTCAGGCACTTGTATGATGGTTAATCCTGAAGGGGGCCCGGGTTTTTGCTGTTCTGCTTCTTGTACTGTCATTTCAGCTTCATTAGTACTTATTTGTCGTATAGTTGGCTTTGGAGGAGTATCTGTAGGCACTGGTGTCGGACTAATATAGACGATTGATGAGGTAGGGTTATGAGTATTTTTTAAGGAACTAAATCCAAGTGTTCCTATAGCTATGATGATCATGATTAAGACAAGAAAAGTCTTAGGATGATTTTCACCAGTAGTAGTCATGTTGAGACGGTTTCTGTCTTTTTAATTTCCCTGACAAATCCTTCTTTTCCATGGGCGCCAGTAAATTGACTGATGATTTTTCCCTTGTTGAAAATTATGAAGGTAGGAATTGAAAAGATGTTATATTGGCTTGCAAGCTCTTGATTGGTGTCAACATCAATCTTGACAAATGACATTTTTCCTTTGTATTCTTCGCTTAACTCGTCAATAATAGGACTTGTCATCTTGCATGGTCCGCACCATTGCGCGTAAAAATCAACAAAGACAATACCTTTCTCATTAAGCACTTCTTTTTGAAATGTATCTTTTGTCCCCGCTATAACCACCATAGAGGTATGGTAAAGGAAAGAACAATAAAATGCAAGGCGTTGTTCAGGACCTATGCATCCGATACAATTCATTCGTTTGTTTTTCAACTTGTAATATAACATATTCTTGGGGTGTTTTGTACCCTAACGATTGATGAAATCTACGTTGATTATATTTAGTGTTAAACTCCATACATTTATCTCGTATCATAGTAAGCTCGTCAAGTAAATCATACCCCGCCAAAGGCGGGGTTAAAATACTCATACTCAACGGTCTGATGA
>DATDVH010000011.1:0-3393 GCA_035290045.1 Patescibacteria group bacterium
CACCGATCTGATGAGAAACCAGCCGAACACGACAGAGAGTGCCAACGTAATACCGTTGAGAATTTTGTTAGTCGGGTTGTTGATAAAAGCGAATTGGGAACCGATCAGGATGACCAGAGCCACCACCAACGCCTGCGCCCCGAGCAGCTTGATATCGAACGCTTTGTACCTGACAATCAAAAATGCAAGAAAGCCGATGAAAACATTCATTGCGAGTATTCCGTAAAATTCTGGATCATAATAATTGTTAAAAATAAAATCGGTTAGATATTGCGTAGATCCGAATGACAATAGGAAAAATAATGAACCAATGCCTACAAGAGCTACTTTATTCTTCTTAATTTTTTCTCCCCTATATTTTATATACTTGGATAATAATAAGAATATCATCCCCAAGGAAATTGCTATTTTAAGAGCATACACATAATAAAGGAAATTATCATTCATGATAGCGTTGCACTCTGTCACATCAACTCCAGTCGTGTAGTACCATGGAAAAGCAACAATAACTGGCAGCACAAGAACTGAAAAAAATAGCTTTGTTTTAAAAGAGATATCTTTTTCTTCTATGAAGACATATGTAAAATACAGTGTAAAAAAATAAAGCATGACAGCAAGCACCTCAAAAAAAGACCATGAAAAAGAATATATTCTCCCATCAAAAGTTACCCACGTTATCAGATTAAAAACTGTCCATATAGAAAAAGTGAGAGAAATCAATAACAATAACTTACCAAGAAGCGACCGACCGCTCTTGAAATAAACAAAGATACCAAAAAACAATGATACTACGATTGATGGCACATGCGAATAATAAAGCAGGTGTGGAAGCTGTATATGACAACTCTCTATATTTGTGATTAAATTATATTCCATTTTTTTTATTTTAATCTAATAAGAACAGAACCAACTTTTAATAAAAATCTTTTTGGCAGACCGATTATAACTTGCATCCATTGACTCAAATAAGCCGGGATATCAAAAAATATAAGAGTATTATCAAAATATGCAATTTTCCTGATTTTACATGACCTTTTTAGGGCTTCCAGTGTTAACATGTTTTTATCCCTTGAAACCCAATGACTCCCTCCTGTACTTTTAAATTCTATCGGCATCGTATGTATTTTATCATCAAAATGAGAGATCGCCATATATGCGGATAAAGATCCTGTGCCACATGATTTTGTTTCAGCAAATACCCCACGCTCGTATGTTCTTATCAAGTAATGAGAATTATCTATTTTTTGTAGCGCATCCACATTAATACCATCGGGATATTTATACTGGACATCTCTTCCTATTTTAACTAAATCAAAACTTTTTAAGTCATCAACCAAATAAATCAAGTGTGGCTCCCCCATCTTTACAAGGACACATTTTTTACCTCCATCCACTTCTCTTATTGATGACAGTTTAATATTCATTGATATTCCCTGTTTCTCCGAGTCACCGGAGATCAGAGCGACATTACCTTTCATTTCCACTACTCCGTTATCCAGATTCAACAAATAAGCTGCTGCAATGGCTCCATTTCCGCATGAATCCGACTCCGAGCCGTCTTTTTCAAAAATTTCCATCAAGAGGTCTGGCCCATTTGATTTATTCAGAAAAAGCGCGGAATCAACTCCGTATTTTATTATATTTTTTTGAGAAAACTCAATTTTAGATTGCTGACTCATCTCACCATTGAAAGAATCCATGATAACAAAACTGTTGCCGCAACAGCTGCCGATGAACACTTTTTTTCCATGTTTTTTTTTTCCAATCATATCCATCCCCATTTTCTAAGAAACTTATGGTCTTTTCTAACAAATCTTAACCCTATATCTGTCCTGTAGAATACTTTTGGAATAACTATTTTTTCAATAATCTTGTATACCTTTTCCCTTGCTTTACGGACGGTGCTCCCGCATCCTGTTACATAAAGAACGTATCCCGTATTTCCTGCAATATAATAATTATCTTGCCCTCTTTTTTTTTCAATCATCACCTCCTCAAAATGAATATGTGAAAGATTTTCCTTTGTAAAACCTTTTTTAAAGAAAAAGTTTACTCCTTTTTGGCTAAGATTTTTGTCTGATGTTATATAAGGAAACGGCGGCACAGTGAGGGCAACATTGATTCCAAACCCTCTTTTATATTTAAGATTATAACTCTTTCCTTTTGCCACCGCAACCAAAAAGTCACCCCATGGAGATTTGTGCATCTCGCTCTGTAATTCATTCGTCGACGATCCGAACCGCGACGTTATCTCGAGAGGATACACCGTATCCCTGTCAGCCACGATACAGTTTATATCAACATACCCTCTGTAGCCGCTCTTCTGAAGATGCGGCTTCAATTTAGCCAATGTCTTTTGAAAAAGTTTTTTATTTTCATCGTTTTCATACCACATCAATGTTCCGGTTTCCCCGCCAAGTGGACCTACGTCATCATTACCAAAATGTTTATGCTCTATATTAAAAACTAATGGACCAACCCAGTCATATCCATTGAAAAATCTTCCCACAGCTATCTCGATGCCAAACACTCGTTTTTGCAAACTGTATCGATAAGAACCATTAGTATGCATTTTATAGTTCTGAAGCACGCTGATCAGATCTGCTCCATCATCTGCTTCTCCAATATAAGTGAGTGATTCATCGTGATTGTTCTTTTTTAAAGCCCATATCCCCTTATGTTTTTTAAGAAAAGAGATTGCGACATCAACCCCGAATGATTTTGTTACAAAATCAAAGGCATCAACCCCGCATGCCTTTAGTATGTCCTGTCCATACTCTCTATCTAATTCTAATCTATCTCCATCATGACTTCCTCCTATGACCAAATACCCCTTCTCTCTTAACGCGTCTTGTATCTTCCCATACCCAACATCATCAAAGATAACCAGTCCGTTTTTGCCTACCCACTTTAATTCTCTCTTCCAATCGTCTACTTTATCAACAATTCCATTAAAACAATCTTTATAAGCTTTGTTTTCAATAAAAAGCTTAACGTTGTGACCCTCCTTTTTTAGCTGATATGCAAGATCACCGGCAATAAGTTCTCTGGAAACAAATAGAATTTTTTGTTTTTTTGGCATACAGAAAATATATCCAATAAATCCTTACCTCAACCATTTTCAGTATACGACTGAAATCCATTTTTCGCAATTTCATACATGAGTCCATCATAGTCACTGGCTTTGAAAGATAACGGGTAAATACTCCGCGATCGGATTGTCCATGTCACGGAGCCAACTGTCTTTGTCCTATCCGCCTTTAAAACGTGTACGATTTTCAATAGTTCTGGCGCTTCGCCCTTTTTTTCATTTTTTTTATCTTACATCACCCCACAGAAAAAGAAAAAGAGCGTGGGGTTGTTTGTCCATAAACAACGCCACGCCCTACGTGC
>DATDVH010000012.1:0-24699 GCA_035290045.1 Patescibacteria group bacterium
GACTATTGACAAATGGAAAATGGTTTTTATATAATAACAGCAGATCCTCCTTAAAGATGAAAGAGGTGTAAGCACGTTGAAAAGTTTTTCTAACAATTTCTTACATAAGGATATTCTTCTGTCTTTGACGGAAGATATAAAACGGAGTTCATTTTTCCTCTTTCGATATACTATCGGAATGAAAAAGACACGTCCATCCCGTTCTGACTTTTTGTCGGAACATTTATTGAGGGAAAAACTT
The DNA here is from genome assembly GCA_035290045.1 of Patescibacteria group bacterium. Classification (GTDB taxonomy): domain Bacteria; phylum Patescibacteriota; class Microgenomatia; order UBA1406; family HO2-37-13b; genus DATDVH01. The sequence continues at coordinate 242 of DATDVH010000012.1, forward strand.
TCAACCAATCCTCTTGATGAGGAGGATCTTTAGTTATCCAAAAACCTCACGTACAAGATGTTTGTTATTCAAGAAAAAAATGTATGTTGAGTATGTCTGAACCTACAGTATATATAATTAAAACAATATTATAATAAAAGAATAATAAAAGATAATAAAAGAATAATAAAAGATCACTCGTGCTATTGAAACAAATTCTTTTCACTAAATACTTGCACATTTTCAAAATATGAAAGACGATCTTATAAAAACGAAAGATCAATCCGGATCAAACCAAGATCAATTCAAGCTTGAGGATGAGGACTTAAGTTTTCACGATGGGACAGAAAAAAAAGTCCCAATACAGCAAGAACCTCGTACAGAAAGTTTTTCTCTTGAAGAACGGATAAAAGAAGATCTAAAAATGGCATATTCTGCACATGGTATTTTAGACATCACATACGGAGGTTTTGGTTTTTTACGTCAAAAATTTATTTCTTCTCCAGATAGTATTTATGTCTCCCAATCTCAAATTCGTAAATTTTGGTTAAGAATAGGCGATGAAGTAGAGGGTCAAGTGAGACCTCCAAAGCCTAATGAACGATTTAATGGACTTTTAAAAATTGAGAAAATTAACGGACAGGTTTTATCTGAGTTAGAAAGTCTGAATAGAAAAAAATTTGATAATCTTACTTCGCTTCATCCTGATAGACAGATACGTCTTGAGACAGAGCGCGATATTCTTTCAACTCGTATTATGGATCTTATCGCTCCAGTGGGGTTTGGGCAGAGGGGACTTATTGTCTCTCAGCCAAAAGCAGGAAAAACAACTGTGTTGAAAGAGATTGCCAACGGTATTTCAAACAATTATAAAGATGTGCATCTGATTGCTATTTTGATCGGTGAGCGACCTGAAGAAGTGACTGATCTTGAAAGGTCAATCAATGGTGAGGTCGCGGCGTCAAATTTTGATCAATCACCGCAGAATCAGATCAAAGTCGCTGAGATTGCGCTTGAGCGGGCAAAGCGATTGGTTGAGATGGGGAAAGATGTGGTAATCCTTTTGGATTCAGTCACACGGCTTGCTCGTGCGTATAATCTGGCGGTTGATTCATCAGGAAGGACACTTTCTGGGGGGTATGATCCTGCGGCGCTTTACCCCGCTAAACGATTTTTAGGTGCGGCACGCAATTGTGAAGAAGGAGGAAGTCTGACTATTTTAGGATCAGCGCTGGTTAATACCGAGTCGCGGATGGACGATCTTATTTATGAAGAGTTCAAAGGTACGGGGAACTTAGAAGTGCATCTTGATCGTCGGTTTGCACAAAAGGGATTATTTCCTGCGTTTGATATTGAAAAATCTGGTACGCGGCATGATGAACTTTTGATTGAAAAAAAGAAGATGGAAAAAGTGCGAATGTTGCGTCGTATGCTCGCATTATTATCTCCAGACGAACGTCTCACTGCCTTGATTGAAAAACTTTCAAAGACAAAAACGAATGACGAGTTTTTGAATAAGCTGAATGGATCTTCGTAATTTTATATTTTCTTTTTAAGGAGCATTTTTTGTCCTTTGTCAAGAATCGTGTTGATATCTATTTGTTTTTCATCTACCAATACTTGTATATGTCCTTCTTCAATATTTTTCATGAGAGTAGTGAGTAATTGCTCATCGGGTGTCATATCATGTAAGTATTGTTCCATGTGGAGATTAAGGAGCGTTTCGGAAACTGTGATATGAGGGGGAAGGATCATTTGTTTTAATTCTGAAGGGAAAAGAACAGTATCAAAATCTATAGTAACGGCATTTTCAGGAACTATATGTTCAGTTCTTGCTTTTTCTAGTGATCCTTGTGAACGTAAAAAATCAGCAAGCATTTTTTTGTGTCCGCTCACCAATTGAACTCCAAGAAGACCGATTGAGCTTACGAAGTCTTTTTCAACCAGCTCATCTTTTCTGTTTTCGGCAATACAACCTGATACAATACCGTACGGTGTCGCATAATAATGCGTGTGTCCGTTCGTAGAAATACCTATGGGGAGCGCATAGTTTGTGACTAATTCACGTTCGGAATCAGAAGGAAATTTTTTAGGTTCGTCATACCAACTCCTAAAATTTTTTATAAATGTTTTATTTTGTTTACTTTCTTCCATTGTTTTCTCATATAACGCATAATTTTTCTCGTAACGTTGAATGTGTTCAGGTATTTGATCTTTATAAAAGGTAACGTTGATAACAGGATGATTGTCTCCTTTCTGAGGTCTATATGCGTATGATTCATAACCTATATGTTTTCTCCGCGCGGCATAAAGACGATTATAAGTCTGAATAGTAATCCAGTTTTTTTCCTTTATTTTCTCAAGAATGTCATGCGCAACGTCTCCTTCATATAAAAAATCTAAGCATGCTTGTTGAATAAAAATATTTTTATATAGTTCATAGATATTTGAATCTTTTAATGCGCGGGCTTTTGTTATCTCTTTTTTAACAAGCGATATGTGAACAATACTTTTATATAGATCAAACCCAAGCTCATTGCATATAGTCAATATAATCGCGCTTTCCTGGGGAGCGTTGATAAATGGTTTGTATATTTCAAGTTCTTTCGGCAGAAGAGCAGAAGACTTTATTGATGTGAGTTTTTCTATGAAGCCTTCTGGACTATAGTTGTTGACACCATTACTTATCTCCCACAATTGCATTGTTTTTTCTACTAATTGTTGAGTAGCACCTTGATAGTAATAATTGTCTGTTCCTAAAAAATTAAAATCATACATGCTTAATCCTGCATTTTCCCCTTGTAATAGATCTTTGACGAGATGGTGTCGTTGTAACAAATTCACATTTTTTAATAGCGTTCTTATATTATATCCAAACCAAGGATGTAATTCTGATTCTTTCAGCTGTAATAACGCAAGAGCATAATAGTCATTGTTAAGTGATGCTATTTGATTAAGAAGTTTTTTTTCGGTGAAAAATTCCCATTCAAAACCAGAAAAAATAGATACATTTTTCATATAGAGTTCGGATTTCTCTCTGCCATATTCTTTATAAAAGAGTTTTTTTATTATATTGTTTTGAGCTACCTGCTTTAATCCTTCAATAGATGTGGTGGAAGATGTTACGTTTACCAATATGCCTATATAGTGTTTCAAATCGCTTACAGTGAATGTTATGCCGATTTGTCTCATTCGTTCAAGGATCTCAACAGGATCGGCTTGTTTGCCTACTAATAGAGAAAATCGTATTAAATCATTTAAAGATGCTTTATAGGGTTTTTCTGTTTGTTTTGCACTATCTTTCACGTCCATGACGTTTGTCTCAAGATAATGGATGAGCGCTAATCCATCTTCAAGATGATTTTTCGCATATTCAATTTGAGATGGTTGAAAAATACCTCCTGACAAATTACCAAAAACAATACGAGATTTGGCGAATATTTGTTGTATTTTGAATGCAGTCGGATTTTTTTTCAGTATGGCTTTTTGTTTTTCCATTGTTTGAATAGAAAGATCTGGTTTTATATATTCTTTTTCGTGTGATAAAATTGATATGGGTGTGTGCGGGCTTAATTCTGTTTGATTATCCATAGAATGTCTTTAGTATAAAATATTGTGTAAAGATACAGGGTTGAAAAGTTTTTTTTCATCTTGTTCTTGGATGAGTTGAAAAAGTTGTATTTTTTCCCATTCTTGTATACTGGTGATTTGGAGTTCTATGATGTGGTGAGGATTGACAAGGATATGTGTAGCATACAGACGGGCATATATTGCTTCATCTAATGAAGGAGTATTGATAGGTTCGTGAGAGTTAGATTGCATGACTTGTGCGTATCCTTGAGAGGGATAGTTTGCTATTGGAAGAGAAAATATATGATCAAAAGAAGAAGGTGAGGAAAAGTAAAAAGCAGCGGGAGTTTTGAAATTTCTTTCAACAAGTTGCTGAGCTTGCGGGATATATGAGTCTTCAGATAAAATATATCGTGTTGTACCGATGGTTGGAGTAAGGGAATAGTGTCCAGTCATATTTTCTTGATGTTCTATAAAATAGCGTGAATTTTCTCGGTCTATACGGATATCATTTCTCATAAAAAGTTTTTCTATCTTGCCAAACATACTCTTTACCATCGTTTCTTGTGTTGCATAGTCTGCGTACAATCTCATACTTTGTTCAACAGTTAATCGCTCAGCCATAGTGATTAAATAAAGTATACAAGGAGTTTTTAATGCGCGCAATGTAAAAATTAACAAAGATATACTATGTATGAGTATAAAAAAGTCTTGACAAATTTTTAATAGTATTTATATACTTATACGTAGTATATATATGGAAAAAACTGACCTTGATAAGCGCATCAATCGTTTGGTTGGACAGATTGAAGGAGTGAGGCGTATGATACACAAAAAACGCGAGGCGACTGCAGTGTTGCAACAGATTTTGGCGGCGCGTGAGGCATTATCAAAAATAGGAATTCTTCTGATGAAACAGGCGCTTTTATCTTCAGATGGCGTAAAGCCAGATAAAATAGAGAGAATAATACGAGAAGTGTTTCGGATGTAAGTTCTGCTATATATATATCTCCCTTTTTAGTACAATAAAGACCTTTATGAATCGTCGTGAAGGTTTTATCAAAAAGACTTTAGAATTCCTCAGATTTTTCTACCGTTATGTAAAATCTCGTATGGTCTTTTTTGGCATCAATATTGAGAAAATTAAATATATATTTGTTTCTCTTCTTATCGTAAAAAGGGGTAAATATTCTCAATCATTTTTGAATACTTCTTTTTTCCTTCTTGTATTTACCGTTCTGCTTGGAGGATCAGTGATTGCGGAAAATAATCCGCTGATTGCGAGTTATTTTACCTCGCAAGATACAAAAGAAGTGAGTGTTTTGGAAAGCAACATTGAAGATATGCCTTTTGATACGACCATTTCTCAAAAACCAAGAGATACAGTCATATCTTATTCTGTTGAGGATCAGGATACACTTGACTCAATCAGTAAAAAATTTGACGTTTCCATTGACACAATCAAATGGGCAAATGTATTGAAAAAAGATATCATAAAAAAAGGACAGGTATTGAAAATACCGCCAGTAACTGGAGTAGTGCATAAGGTTGAATCAGGAGACACAATCTATTCAATCGCAAAAAAATATAAAACAGAGGCTCAAAATATATTGAATTTTCCATTTAATGATTTTGCTGATCTTGATACTTTTGCGTTGAACGTAGGTCAAAATGTAGTGGTTCCAAATGGAATCATTGAGGAAGAAAAACCCATCTATCGTCCAAGCACTGTCTCTCAAGTGTTTGCAGGGGCACACGGGACGGGGAATTTTATATGGCCGACATCAGGTTCAATCAGTCAGAACCCAATTTGGTATCATATGGCGCTTGATATCGCAAATCATAGCGGCCCTGAGGTGATTGCGGCAGATGGAGGGACGGTCGTTTATGCGGGATGCGTACGATATGGATATGGATGTCATGTGATCGTTGACCACAATAACGGATATAAAACTTTATACGCACATCTTTCGGATATTTATGTCGGCACAGATGGAGGGAGAAATACTGTGAGTCAAAGTCAGCTAATCGGTAAAATGGGTTCAACGGGCAAATCTACGGGAACTCATTTGCATTTTGAAGTAAGAACTACGGCGGGACAACTGCTTAATCCGCTTGACTTTTTGAAATAATTCTCCAATTACTTGGTAAATAATTTTATTGTCTCAATCAGTTTGTCTGGAGTTGTATCTGATTTGATAAGGCAGGTAACTGCTCCTTTGTCAAGAGCGGCTTTGACGACTGATTCATGCGCCAAATTAGTCAATATGACGACTGGAGTACTTTTTCCTTCTGGGTATTCCTCACGCATTTTTGTCAAAAATGATAGACCGTCTACTTTTGGCATCATGATATCAAGAAAAATTAAATCATAGGTGGTAGATTTTATTTTTTCACCTGCGTCTTCTCCATCAACTGCGGTATCAACTTCAAAACCAGCCTTTTTACAAATCTCTTCGTACAGTTCACGCACATAGAGATCATCATCTACGATTAGTATTTTTTTATTCATACTATTATTCGCTTTGATGATAAAACATAACTGATATAAAGTCAATCCAAACACAGCTTAAAAAAGGTGTTTTTTGAATAGGTATATTAAATTATGAATATTAAATATATATATACCCATCGTAGTTCAGTTTGCAAAGCAAAATGAACGTACGAAGGGTTATGCCGCTTACAGATGAAGTAAATTGTTGCAATTTCATCTGAAAGCGGTATAAATATAGTATTTTAAGAATGATAGTATCACGATAGATCGTTTATTTTTTTTGACGATTGACTTTTTTTGTATCATATATATTATATACTCTACTATGAATATTTATGTTGTGTCGGCTATAGGAGAGGGGAAAACAGTGCTTTCAGCCTTTGATAATGCTTTGCAAAAAGCTGGAGTGTACAATTATAATCTCATTACCCTTTCTTCAATTATCCCTCCTGGTTCACGGATTATTACTACAACTCAATATAGTACTCCTGTTGAAGAGTTTGGCTATAAACTGTATGTGATCAAAGCTGAAATGCGAAGTCAAAAAAAAGGTGAATATATTTGTTCGGGGATTGGATGGTATGGATTAAAAGACGGACGTGGATTTTTTGTTGAACATGAATTAAAGGGAAAGCGAAAAAACCAAGTTCAGTCGGAAATACACGATCGTATCATGTATTCCCTTGAGGATCTCTGTACATTCAGAGGTGTTCCTTTTAGGAAAAACCATGTCAAATCATCTACTGCGATAACGTGTGTGAAAGATTATCCTTCGTGTGTGTTGGTATTGGCAGTATATCAAAGTGAAGGATGGAAAGTCAGGAAATGAGTATAATTCCTTCAATTAAAATGAGTGAAGCGATCAGTTTTCTTAGAAGTTTGTGACGAGTGATTTTTTCTTTGAAAATCATAGGATATGCCAGATTGAGAAGTACTCCGAATAGAATGCCAAAAAAAACTTGTGTACTTTCAAGCACTTTTACTAAAGAAACTGCTCCTTTTGAAAAACCAAAAAAGAAAAAAAGTTTACCGGCTATAAAAAGCACATCGTTGAAAGCAATAATGAATACAACTCTTTTTCTTATGGTATGTATACTGTGATGAAATGCTTTTCTGATTGACGAGAAGAATATGTAGATAATGATTCCTCCAAAAGCTAATCCGACACTTTCCCACGAGACAATGGTTGTGAACGAATTAAGATTGAGGGCGTATTTGACTAAAATTGCACTGATTGCTTGAATAAAATCAAAAAGAAGAATATAAAAAAAAGCAGGCGAAAAAGTTTTGCCCGTACGGCTTTTTTTGAAAGAAATCAATGTAGTTGCAGTGAGGACACAGAGAAACCCGACAAATTGAATGATAGTGATGGTTTCTTTTAAGAGTAGAAAAGAGAGAATAATTGTTATGACTGGTATCATCTGAAATAAAATAATCACTGTACTCGTTTCCTCAACTGAAAGAGCCTTAAAATAAAATACCAGAGCAAACGCTGATAACACGCCGGTGATCAGTACAATGGCGCCGTCGCGCGGGCTGAGCAAGGGAAATCCAGTGAAACTCCAGAAAACTAATCCGAAAATAAGGCTGACGATCGCGGTATAAATTGGTATGGCTTTATAGTCTGAAATTTCTTTTTCTAATATATATTTGTCTATAAAGTTAGCGATTGCATGGATTGCTGCGCCGAAAAGCGCTGAAAAAAGCCATATCATTAAAATAGAGTATAACAGAACAATCTCAAACGTTAAGCACGTTCTTTTTTTAAGGGTTAGGTGTTGGGGTTGGAGTGGTTGATGGAGTTATGGTTGGAGTTGTCTGCGGACTTGGACTTGGTGTTATCTTTGATTTTTCAGATGTTGGGGTTGGAGAGGATTCATATTTTTTGCCTCCGGTGGTGATGATAATGTCGTATTCATCTGAATCATCAAGCGATTGTGAATCAACTGTTGTATCGTCAAACACAGTGAGAAGAGATTTTTGCATTTCTTGCGCAATTTCTTTAAAGCTCATTTTTGCTTTGATAGTCGTTATGGTTGTGTCGTATTCATCTGCATTGCCTGTTTTAATAGTATCTGAGTTATATCCATTTTTGGTCAGAATCTCAACCACAGAACCTGCCTGTCCCGGAGTTCCTGTGCCATTGATCACTTTGATTTTGACTAATTTTTTGTCAATGGTTGGTTGTGGAAGTTTAGGTGAAGGCTCTGGAAGCGTAGTTGGTTCTACGATGTTCGTCTCAATCTCCGATTTTTTTGTTTTTTTGGTTTGGAATTTTAATGCAAGAATTCCTGCGATGATAAGTACTGCGATAACTACAACTGAGAAAATCACTGTTGTTTTTTTATTATTTTCTTTTGGTTGATTGATTGAAGTTGGCATGATATCGTTCATAGTATGGATTGTATCATATTTTTTTATAGATATGTTTCCTTCTTACAAAAAGAAATAAAAGCAGGAAAAGTAGGAAAACGGATGCTAAAGCATATAGAATAAAATTCATTGTAATAATTTCTTAAATACATCTAACGCCGTCATCAAACTTTCCGCCCGCAAAGATTTGTAATATTCCGGCTTATGGATTGGTTTATCAACTTTTCTTTCGCCCCCCAACAGGGTGATAATATTCAAATCAATATCAAAATAAGAAAGCAGGGTATGTGTTGATGGACTTCCGTATTTAACGCCGTTGTTTGTTGAATAATCTCCTCCCAACTGGCTCTCTAATTGCAACAGAATAAATGACAAATCGGGATACACTTGTTTAAAAAGTGTAAAGTCAACGAGTATCCTTTTCATCATTGCGTTTTCTGTATACGCCTTGCACTCAATCGCAATTTTGAATTTCCCGTCAATATAAACATGAACATCAGTTTTTAATGTGTAATAAAAATCGCTGATATTCTTTTTGATATATTCTTTGATTTCCGGACTTTTTATTTTATCAACATATTCTGGTTTAATTGGAATTTTAACCGTTTGTTTTTCAAGAGATAATCTTTCTTGTTTTCCGCCCATTTCTTTCCACGCAATTTCAACTAAACTTTTTGCCATACTTTCAACAAGCAAGCCCTTTCCGGCTCTTATTACCCCGCCATAAGCTCGATCGTCGGTGTTATCTTTTGCTTTTATATCAATACCTTTTACTAAAAATTCATAAGCATTGATAAGCGACAAAACTTCTTTTGATTGTTTTTTCTGTTCCATATTATTTTTTATTAAACAAAGTTAATTCTTCTTGGGTATTGGCAAGTCGTTTCTCGGCTTTTTTATTGTATTCTTCGGATACATCTATACCAACATATTTTCTACCCAGTTTTTTTGCAACCGCAGTCGTTGTTCCAACTCCATTAAACGGGTCTAAAATTATGTCGCCACGATAACTAAATAATTTCATAGCACTACTTGCTAAATTTTCGGGAAACATTGCTGGGTGTCCGTACTCTTTCATTTTTCTTTCGGGGGCAATATTCCATTTTGCTACTACCAATTTTTTGAATTCATCGGCAGAAATATCTATGTTTTCTCGCTCGCCTTGTTTTTTAAGATCACCCTTAGAAAAAATCTCAAGAAATTCCCAAGTATATTTCAGATATGGATTGCTTGGACTTTTCCAAGAACCCCAAGCGGTATACTTACAATTCCAGTTGTGTTTATCCCATACAATCTCACCTTTCCATATCAGTTTTTCATTCATGAAAAAGTTAGAGATGATGTGGTGTATGGGAATATAATCCGAAAATAAAGGCTGAACATTAACAATTATTCTTCCACCATATTTTAATACACGGATACTCTCTCTAAAAACAGAGAATAATTTATCAAAATAATCATTCCAATCCGTTCCGTCCGTGTGGTTTTCATAATCAAGCCCAAAATTATAAGGTGGTGAAGTAAAAATTAGATCAACCGAATTATCTGGAAATTGCTTTAATACTTTTGCGCTATCGCCAGTTATAATTTTATTAACAAAATTTTCAGGCAAGATATTATTTTGCTTTGAAAAAGTATGATTTTGAGCGTAATAATAGATCCCTCTCCTTTTTTCCTTATCTTTTCTGTTTTTTACTTTTCTTTCTTTGTTATACCCAACATAAAGACGCTTACTGCCTTTTAAGCCATAACTTTTTATATTTTCAATATTTTTTACAACTGTATCCAAAACCTGATTAAATCCGTTATTTGATCGGACTAACTCAGCATTATTTTTGAACGCAGGGAAATCAATCTGACGCAAATTTATAACTAAATTGTTATTATCAATTTCAAAATGAATATCCTCTTTTGGATATTGACCAAAAAAATCGCGCAAGTCGTCTTTATGTTTACTAATCGCGATTGATGAAATTTTTATCGCCTTGTATTCATTCATATTATTTAATTAAATCCTCAATTGGCACATCCAACGCTTTCGCGATTTTTTTAAGCGTTTCAACTGTTGAGTTTTGTTGTTTTTCCGCTTCAATGTTGATTATTGTATTATTGGAAACATCGGCAAGCCGAGCCAACTTTTCATGCGACAGGCATAGTTTTTCTCTAAACTACAATTTAATATTACCAAAATATTCTGAAATAGTAAAGAAAAAAGGGAGTTCCTTAACCTTTTCCGCGTCGGGAAGGAGGAGCAAGGAAAAGTTTTGTTTTCCTTTTAGAAGAAAAAATCCAGCGTGCGCGAAATCAAAAAAAAATGTGAACAGAACTTTTCTATGGTGTGGCGAGCGTTAGCGAGCGGCGGCGGGGTGGTTCAGTCGTTCTGCTCAAAATTGGTTCGTGCAAGGTTTAGAATGGGGTCAAAAATATAGAGATCATACTCCTCGATCGTTTTAAGCCCTATTTTTTTATAGAGTTTTTGTCCCTGTTCTGATGATAATAGATGTGTGGTTCTTTTTCCATGTTGAACATGATAGACTATACTTATTCAAAAAAAATTTGTCACTGACAGGCTTGTCAAAATATAGTTTGAGGCTTGAAGAAAGATAATCATTGACGAAAATAAATAGTGTATAATTATTGATATGACGCATTGAGCGACACTTCTTAAAAACTATTACGAAAAAGAACACAATAAAATCATCTTACTAAAAAAATAAATCAAACAGATGGCAATGAGTGGTTATACTTTTTTTATGGTTAATTGCGAATTTGAAAATAAAAGATTAAACATAAGTGCCAAAAAAAGAAAATCTCGCATTTCTATTTTGTTACATTACTTTACCGGAGGCGGCGGAAAAGAATTTGAGGTGTATAAAAATCCCGATCAATACGATGACGGTGCGCATAGTAAATTATACCAAAGAGATAATTTAGCAAGAGGTGTTGCAGACGTAATAGAGATCAATGTTCCAAATATGCAAAATACATCAATTTTAGATATAGGAGCAGGTACAGGAATTTTTTCATTAGAACTTGCAAGAAGAGGATTTGTAGTCATTGCGCTTGACCTATTTTCAGAACCTCTTAATAAATTGAATGAAAAAGCAAAAACAGAAGGATTAGTATCGCAGGTTAAAATTGTTCAAGGAGATATGAATCTATCATGGCCTTTTGATGATAATTCTTTTAGCTCGGTCGTTTCGTTAAGAGCGACAAGATATATTAATGATTTTGATGCATGGCTTGGAGAAGTATATAGAGTTTTAAAACCTCATGGAACTTTTGTTCTACCAGTATTTTTTGTTGATACAATACCTTGGAAAAGACACTCATATAAAGGTTTTCACCAAAAAACAAGCGTAAGAGCAATAATGAACAGTATAATATACGCAGGTTTTGTAGTTGATGCCGAAGCAAGTCAAAAATACACCAAGGTTGTTGATAAAAGTCGTGGAGCAAGGGAGGTACCTTTTTATTATCAGCCAACTTTCATTGTTGCAAAGAAATATGGATACGGCTCAATATAAAAATATTTATGCATATATTTGATGACTTCAGCAGTTCATTTAATCCACATTGGACACAAGTGACCACAGGTGGCGGAAAACTATCGATTGCTCAATCGGTACTGATAATGAGTTTCGAATCAGCACGACAAGACAAATATACCGATGCGCAAATAGATGACTATACTATGTTGTCCAGATCAGACTATCTCTGGAATCCTCCTTTGCGTATGACGATACGCGCTCGTTCATCACATCCTGCATCGACTCAGGAGAGTACCATTAAAAGTAAGGGAATTTTACGTGGTACTGCTGGTTTTGGTTTTTGGAATAAGCCTTTTACTATGCAAGGAAATATTTTTACCTTACCTGAATCAATTTGGTTTTTCTACTCTGCGCCTCCCTCTGATATGACTCTTGTTCCAGATCTCCCTGGGTGGGGATGGAAAGCGCAAGTAATTCACACGCTTCGTCTTGGAGCTCTTTCTCATATTATTCCCTTAACAGTTACAGTACTTCATAACAGAATAACAGGTAACGCTCATCCAGATAGTCGATGGATGCAGAAGTTTTCAGGAGCTCATGAGGCCTTAATAACCGACGATATGATACAATGGCACACGTATACATTGGAATGGCGTAAAAATGAGTCAACTTTCTGGGTTGATGACAAGCTTGTTTTGCGAGCGCCACAATCACCGACTCATTCTCTTGGGTTTGTCGCATGGATAGATAATGCATATGCGGTAGCAACGCCTCGTGGGAAACTGCACTTTGGGAGAGTAGCAAGCGAATCACAATGGTTAGAAATAGATTCTATAAAGATTGACTCATTGTAAGTTATGAAGAAAAAAAATCATCAAGCTCAAATCAGTTTTTCAATAGCTGATCTTCCTTTGAACATTCATATAGAATCCCTTTTTGATCTTGCTAAGAAGTGCGATGTAGACGGCATTGAAATAGTATTAGGATATAAAACCTTTTCAAAGATTCAATGGTTGGCAAAACTTTCTCGCCACTATTGTATTCCCATTCTTTCAATACATCAACCACTTTTTATCAGTAAGTTGTTTTATAGTCCAGATAAGGTTTTTCAAATAACGCAGTTTTTCCAAGCAAAACTTATTATTCATCCTCTAAGATCACAACCTATCGCCAGCCCAAGACAGCTCGATTATCTCTTCTATATGTCCCAGTTACAAAAAAAATATAACGTTGAAGTGCTTCTTGAAAATATGTCTCTTATGAGTTCCTTACCACTGTATAAATATTTCTCTAAAGCTGAGATATCAACTACAAAAATTATGGACATATATAAGATAAGTAAAAAATATCATTTTGGTATTACCTTTGACACCAGTCACTTTAGCATTTCAAATATTCATGAAAATAAGGATTTCAAATTTGTTCTTCCGAACATAAAGAACATACATTTAAGTGATTTTGACAAGGACTGTCAACACTTGCCATTAGGAAGAGGGATATTAGAGGTAAGACAGTTTCTTCAATTTTTGAAAAAATCCCATTATAGTCACCTAATCACTCTTGAATTATCGCCCCATTTTTATTCCCCATTCCACTTCTATAGTTATGATATATATGATTCAATACAGATTATAAGAGCAATATATAGTAATTGAATTTTTTTTAAAGATGAAAACCTCAATTTATATAGTAATTTTTTTAGCAAGAAAATCTTTAATTGTAGTGCTCACGTAACTTGCTACTTCTTCGGGCATAATATTAGAGGTGTTGAGTTCATAAATTTGAACATTTGACCGTTTACTCACAACGTTCAGGGCTTCATCATATTGATGTTGTAGTCGAGAAAGATGATGAGTTTGTTCATGCATGTGTCTCCATTTCTTCCTCTCAGGTTTTGTAGAATTTGCTCTTTCTAATGCTATTCTTTTTTCAATTCTTGAGACAGCTTCATCAGGAGGAACAGTTAAAAAAAAGATGATATCACGGAAATAAATACCTGTCATACGTTGAATATGTGTTATTCTATCGTCCATGTTTTTTTTTGCTAACAATGGCGAGTAAAAAATTGCGTAAACCGCAGGATCAATTAGGTAATCTCTTGACCCTATGACTATATCTGGTTTAATTCTTCGAATTAACCCAGGTTCAATAATTCTTCCTTGCAACAGAACGTTTAATACATTCGCGCAAAGTACACAACGTTTATTACAGGTTCTATCAGCAATCTCATGTAAACTATCAACAACATTGAGAAGTCTTTGATAATGATTTTGTTTATACCCTTCTACTATAGAATATGCAGGTCGTGATATTCTTGCCACACGATTATCTTGTCCTAACGTAGTGACTACGATACCAGTTACCGTACTTTTTCCTGCTCCATCAATACCAGTGATTGATACTTTTAATGGGTTTAAATTCTCTTTGTTCATATTGGTGAGTATTATTTGTACTACACTATACTCACTCAATAAAAATTTGTCATTGACAGGCTTGTCAATATCTATATTGGGGCTTGAGAAAAAGTATAGTTGTTGACGTAAATGAATCGTGTATAATTATTGATATGACGTATTGCGCACAATTACTCAAAAACTACTACGAAAAAGAACACAATAAAATCGTTTTCTGCAATGGAATGACGTTAAGTCAACTTGCTATAGAGATGTGGGAGAAGATGGGGCATGAACAGATTATTGACAAAAATCAACGTACATCGTAGTATTAGAAAATAATAGTATGGAAATTGATAAGGGTAGACAATCGGGCAATGTAAGAAAAGGTGCGCTTGTTGGGTTTGTCAATACAGAAGAAATTATAGCAAGGAAAATCAAAGAGCAAAACCCCGACGTTCAAATAGATGGATATTTACTTGTGCCCAATGATGCATTTAGAATAGCTTGTGATTCTTCAACGATGATTGATGACACGTATCTCAAACATGAGTTAGTCACTGATTTGAGAGAGAGAAATTATAATTTCGTCTATTTGGGTCCAACACTTGCAACTTATGCAGTCTCTGGTGTCCTGAGAGAAGGTAAGGTTGAACATATTGGAGCTTCTGTTGAACAAATGCGATACGAGACAGATAAATCTGCAATATTAGATTTTTTTCCATTTCCATTAGAGATTATTCCTCCGACAGAAATTGTCACAAGCTATAATCCCGATATGATAAAGAATATTTTTCAACTCATGGATAATAGATATGTTTTAAAATTTGTTGGAGATTATACTCAGAAATATAAAGGGAGTGAAACTGGTAGGGTGAGAATAAGTAATGCAACATTAAAAGACACTGATGAAGCTTTGCGGTTCATAAAGGATTCTATAGATGTATCTGGTAAGGCTATGATACAAAAAAAAATTGATGGTCAAGATTTTAGCGCCAACTTTCTCATTGATAAAAATGGGAATACACTCAGACTTGGTGAAAACGTCTGCTATAAGAGACGAGACAACAACGATCAAGGTCCAATGTGCGACGGCACAGGATCGGTAAGCATCAACAATACACTCCCCTTTTTAAATGATGGAGAAAGAGAATTTATTCAAAGGGCAATAGTTGATGTTTTTTCGTCAAAAATTAAAAATGTTACTGGGATGCCGTACGTCGGTATGGTCAATCTTGATTTAATCAAATCAAATGATGGTAAAATATATTTATTAGAAGTGAATTGTAGAGAAGCGGGTGGGCATACAATGGCTAATATAGTATCTGGTTTGCAAAATAGTTTTTTCAATGCTTTAGAAAAAACTCAATCTGGGAAATTAGACAGAACGCAACCCGAATTCAAGCGTGGTGTTTCTGTTGTGGTATCAGCATTTCCTAGGTATTTTCCTCAAGATATTCAAGAAGGAGAAGAGAGGCAAGTAATGAAAGTGACAAAAGACATACCTGATGACATTAAATTATATACAGGATGGGTGGACTTATTAGTTCAAGATGAAAAAACAAGAACACTTAGGCTCTATAATTCTCCAACGTTACTTTTTGAGCATCATAACATAGATTTACCAACAGCAAGAAGAAGACTTTATGAAGTTATAAAACAAGTAGTGAATGGAAGACTTGATTATAGAACTGATATAGGAACCATGAAAATATAACAGCATGGAAATACCAAAACCTACTCCTATCCAAAACATCATTCAAAGAATAGATGGTGAAGATACAGCAAATTTTCTGTCAAATGAAATTCAAGGTTCTGATTTTAACAGCATGATGCTCCATGTTTATGATAAGAGGTCGGATAGATTAGTTCCAGCAGATATTTATAGACAGTATTCTGAAAATAGATTTGTGAAGCCTGCAACAGTTGATCAAAGAGATCTTGTGAGATTTGATAATCTTTTTTTAGATACTGCGCCTCAAGACTATGTAGCGGTAGAATTATCGCCAACTCAACCGTTTGCAGTCAACAAAGTATTAGCAGGCACAGATCAGAAACTCGTGCTATCTTCTATAAGAAATACTGAGGTATCAGCAGATATTACCACCGCATTAGCTTTGGAAAGCGTCGTAAGAAGACAGGCATTAATAGACAAAGATCATTTAGACAGGACAATGGTCAAGTTATGTTCGTGTCATCGTTGTATGCGTGCCCAGCAATTTGATGACGAACAAGGATTTACATCCCATTTTAGAGTCGTAGGTATGCTTTCATCTTATAGAAGAAGTCAAAATAGTTTTGGATATGAAATGGAACAATTCTCTGAGCATATTGATACTTATCTTAATCTACTATATCAATCTAAAGAGATGGGATGTAAGTTTGATGGTATTTCTGTAAAATTTTCGGATATAAGGCTTATGGACAGTTTAATAACCACTTTTGGATTGGACAGGAATTTTCTCAGGAGAAATACTCAAAATCAGGCAATCTCTCCATTTAAGTTGTATGATATTAATCTTCCATCAACAGTAAGCGACATTGATGATTTAGATCAAGTTATGGCCTCAAAATATGGATTGAATGATTTGCTCTATGTGTTAAAGCGAACTCAAGAAAACATTTTAAAACCGCTGTCTGCTAAATTTCCAGACGTTAATTTTGTTTATGATCTGGAACGTATTGCAGGAATAGGATACTATAATGCTTTATGTTTCAAAATAAGCGCTGTAAACACTAAAGGCATAGAATTTCCGCTTTCAGATGGAGGAACAACGGATTGGAATAAAAAATTACTCAATAATCAAAAAGAATGGCTTTTAACTTCAGGATTTGGAAGTGAGTTGTATTTGAAACAATTCCGAGTTTAAACAAATTTACCGAGTCATAGACAAAAAGTTTTTTGTAGAATCCATACACGCTTCTGATCCGTATCTTATTGTGGTCATAGGATCAGTATGACCTAAATCAACGTTAAACAGAATGGGAAAATTAAACTCAAAAGTATATTTTTCTATTATTTTTTTTAAGCTCTCATAATCTTTTTCTGAATATCTATAAGGACGTCCTATAATCAGTCCAGATATTGATTGAAAGACACCAAGATTATAAAGATCGGCTAAATAGGCGTCAACAGAGCCTATAGATAGTCCTTCATAGAGATTATTACCTTCAGGGATGTCTATAAAAAAAATATTATTTTTACAGTCTATCCAATACTGAGTGCCTGCTAAATGATGTATAGATGGTATTGCACCGCCAAGTAGTAATCCATGCGCTTTTCCTCTTCTAAGCCACTCAAAACCTTTATTTTTTTTGAGTTTTCTAGGTCGAAGACTATCTTCATTCTTAAACCAATCTAATACCTCATCTGTCCAAAAATGAGAAGAATAAATGTCTAAGTATTTACCTAAAACTTTCGTATCTGAAGTCATTGCAAAAAAGTTTTTTACAGTATATTCTAAAGGTTTTGGAAATTCGCCAAATTGTGTCATTGCACAAGGTCCATAATACGTAGATAATCCTGCTTGTGATTGAATTGCGTAGTGTAATACAGTAAGATCCGAATATCCAACGAATATTTTAGGATGGTGTCGAATTAAATTGTAATCAAGTTTGGAAATTAATTGATTACAATGGTTACCTCCTATTGTAGCAAGAATCATTTTAACGCTTGGATCTGCAAACATACAGTGAATATCGTCAATGCGCTCATCTACACTGGCAGAAACGTATCCATTATTCTGTAAACTATGTTTTCCTAACTTTACTTGATACCCAAGTCTTTCTAGATAATCTATAGCTCTCTGTATTCTATGCATTGCAAAAGGCGCAAGACCAGCAGAAGGACTGATAAACCCAATTGTTGCTTCTTGAGTGAGAGGTGGTGGGATTATTAATTTCATTTATGATTTTTCTGCTACGGTGAGGATGTTCATTCCTCTATTGACTAATTCTTCAAAACTATTATATTTAGATTCTATTCGTTTTACCTCTTTATAGAAATTCAAGTTTTTTTCAAGTTTATCTGATATCTTGCTCTTAAGCTTATTGGTAGAATCAAAATCTTCAGGACCAGGTTGCAAAAAAATAGGTATACCGTAACTTTTGATTATTCTAAAACCATTCTCTTCTAATAAGGATTGAAGACTCTCCTTACTGAATAAACTCAATGTAGGAGTATAAGGGTTCCATTTTATTATATTTTTTTGTTCTAATTCTTTTAATTCTTGAACTGAAGATGATGGATTATTCATTTTAGAGCATATTCCATTGTAGATATTCTGCGCCATGATGATCACTCTGCCTTTTTTTGAAATAATTCGATGAAATTCCTTTAAGACCTTGTCTGGATGAGAAACAAAACTTATAGGATTATATATACTTATAAGATAGTCTATAGATTCATCTTTTATTTTATTCATATTTTCTAAATTGCCTTGGTAAATTTTGACTCTATCTATAAGATCTATAGAATTAAAATTTTCTTTTGCTTTTTTTAACATTTCTTTTGAAAGGTCATATAGGACAAACGTGCACTCATATTTTTTTGCTAATTTTACTATCCATCTTCCTGTTCCGCCGCCCGCATCTAAAATTTTATATGTCCTTGATAATCTCTTGGAGAGATTTTTAATCAATACATCTTCAATCAATTCATCAGATAATTTCCAGAAAAATAACTGATCTGCATTATCTACGTTTTCCGCATAAGATTTAAAAAATGACTTAAATATTTTGCTATTCATATTGTAAGTTAGGGATTAGGAATAAAATGGGTTCGAGGAATATGGACAACATCAAAAATATATGGCATTTTTAAAAGCCATTGTGTCAATCTTTGCCATCCCATTCCAAATCCAGCAGTCTTTTTGTAATTACTGAGTTTCCGTGATTGCACATAGTGAGAATAATCTTTTTTTGGTAGGTTGAATTCTTTTTGCTTTTTGCATAAGAACTTGAGGGTCTGAAATTCTTAATCCGCTTCCGATTACTTCGCGATAACCATAGAGAATTATATCAGCATTTTCCGCTACAGGATGTCCATCTACAGTTTTTAAAGCGTTATGATAAAAAGGTATTTGTTTTAGGGGAAACTCTGTAATTATGACGTGTTTTTTGCATATCTCAGTAATTTTTATCTCTTCCCATGCTGAAAAGTTTTTGAGTGAAAATTCTTTATATTTCTTATTTCCAGTTGATTTATATAATCGATTTAATACTTCCTTAAAGGTAACAACCTCCAAATTTTTTTTATCAAATGTATCATATAATAATGCAATCTCACTTTCTTTGAGGAAATATTTGAGAGCATCTTGATTATTTTTTAATATATACGAAGTAAGATATCTGAGAAGACCTGTTGCAAAATCTAAATTCTCGTTAAAAGAGATATGTCCTTCAAACTCAACGTGTTGAAACTCTGACAAATGAGTAAAATCAGACTTTTCCTTTCTAAAAGAATTGTATATTGAAAATACTTTATCAACCTCGTTAATTAACAGCCTCAATTCTAAATAAAATTGTGAACTTTCAGATAAGAATATATTTCTTTTTGATTCAAACCACTTTAATTCCACAGGTAAAGCGTCTGTCGTATAATCTAATTGACGACCGGCATATACCTCTCCCGGTGATGAAATCATAAGAGTAGTTAAGGGCAGATTACACCATTGAGCACCAATGTGATCAAAGTATTCAATTACGCCGTGGAAAATGGAATCATCTATTCTATGTAAGTGATAATATATTCTTTCCGACATCAGATCTTTGACGCGATGATTAAATAGAGAAGATGATAAACTATTTTTTTTTATATTTTTAGATGTGCGTCTAACGTTATTTCCATTGTATGAAATAATATCGTTGTCAAGGGCTGAATATGGACCTGAATTTTGCATATAAATACTGGTAATCAATTTATTTAAGCATAATCTTTCTCACATTCTCAAACAATCTTCAGTATAACAAAATAACTCAAAAAGCGTTGTTCTTTTTCCATAGTGACTATTTGATGAACTCTTTATCTTTTTTTCTATCCCAAAGATTTTTCATTTTTTTTAAAACATCAATCGGAGTTAAACTACGTCCTTGTAGCGCTTTTGAGAGAACTGGATTATATTTATGGAAATTTCTTTCCAACTTCTGGGTTATGCTTTCTTCAAGAGCGACGTTTCCATAGCAATTCGCTAAAGTCGCGGCAAATATGATAATATCGGCAATTTCGCTTCCAATTTCTTTTTTGTCCTGTTTTTCCACCGCCTTTGCCAACTCTCTCATTTCATCAAAAAGATAGGTGATGATGAGCTGTGGTGTGTTTTCAATATTATTGATTTCACAAAAATATGCTTGTATATCCTGAAGAAGTTTAAACGTGGTCGCAGTATTTTTTTTATTATTTTCCATAAGCCGTGGTTCTTTTTCCATGTTGAACATGCTACACTATACTGACTCAATAAACATTAGTCATTATTGTTGATATGATGTATTGAGTGACATTTATGAAAAACTATTACGAAAAAGAACACAATAAAATCGTCTTCTGCAATAGAATGACGTTAAAGGTTCACGCATTTGAGCTAAACAAATACAATCCGTTTTATCGAGGCTTTATACTCAAATATAAATTATGAATTTCATAAAACTAAAATTATATGAATATCTATACAAACTCTAAATTAAAGGTTCCTTCTGACAGTGAATTAGAAATAGTAGAACGGAAAGGAGTTGGTCATCCTGATACGTTAGCTGATGGAATAGCCGAGAAAATATCTATCAATTATTCACGTTACTGTCTAGAGAAATTCGGAGCAGTTCTTCATCATAATGTTGATAAGGTTTGCGTGATGGGAGGTCTTATAAAAATTTATGATTGGGGTAATGCTGAAATGATTAAACCAATTAGGGTTTTGGTTAATGGTCGTATTAGTCCAGCTTTTGGTAACCAAAGAATTCCGTTAAAAAAAATATTTGAGAAAGCAATTAATTGTCAATTAAAAAAGACACTACCTCATTTAAATATTAATAAATGGATAAAAATTATTGATGAAAGCACGTCATACTCGAAAAACCCTCGATGGTTTAATCCAATGACAATTGATGATTTACCTGAATATACAAGACCATATGCCAATGATACTTCTACCGTAGTTGGATATTGGCCTTTAACACCAACAGAGGAATTAACTTTAAAGATGGAAGGATTTTTTTATCAGGGTGACAGAAATCCAAAATTTAGATTTATTGGACATGATATTAAAGTAATGATAGTGAGAAAGAAAAAAGAATTTGATATAACCTTATGTGTTCCTTTCATTGTGAACGAAACACCAAGTTACAAATTTTATAAAGAAAAAGTAGAGTTCATCACAGAATCTTTAAGAAAAGTAGCCCAAAATCATTTAGGTAAACAATTTAAAATCAATATTTACGTTAATAATCATTACCGAAGTATTAAAAAAGAAAATATGAAAAAAATAGACGGTTATTATTGCAATGTTTCAGGTTCAGCTTTAGATTACGGAGAAGAAGGAGTCGTAGGGAGGGGAAATAATAGAAGAGGTATCATTCCTTCTTTCCGAACCTATACGATGGAGGCAGCATGGGGAAAAAATCCTGTTTATCATGTAGGAAAGGTTTTAGGAGTAGTAGTTGATACGTTAGCCCAAAATATTGCTATAAAGTATGATTGTCAGGCGCAGGTCATTGCAATGACAAGAGTTGCTGACCCTTTATTTACACCCCATCATTTATTAGTAAATATATCAAAAAAAATAAACAGTAATTCGTTGAAAGAAATCATTTTGACTACTTTAGAAAGAAGAGATTGGACAAAAAAGATAATAGATGATGAGATTTTACTTCCAAAAACAAATTTTATTTACTAAAGATGAAAGAGATACATAAGTTATTAGAACATGAGAGATCAAAATATCGCTACTCACTTATTACAGGATTTACTTGCGTGAATATTTTATCTCCAGATAGTGTTGTATTTAATCCAAATGATATTTCAACTTTTGAAAAAAATATTGAAAGAAGATTGCCGGGGGGATTAAGCGTTGTAGATCATATTCCTCACGCAGTAAATAATCCTTCTATAGATCTAATACTAGAAAATAAACCAGATGCATCACTTGAAATGTATGATTCTAAACATTTTAAGTTGTCTGGACCGTTTCAGCGGAGAGAATTTTATTCGAGACTGCCTTATATTGCTTATAATGTAGCTGAAAAATCCAGACAAGAAGCTCTTAATATGTCTAGCCTTCATGCAGCTGCTGTTGCAACAAAAGATGGCAGAAGTTTATTAATACTTGGAGATAAGGGCAGTGGGAAAACCTTATTATCTCTTGTTTGCGGATTATATTGCAATCTTGGTCTTATTGGAAATGATTTAATTTTAACTGAAGGACAGCGAGGACAGGTTTTTATTAAAGCTGGCACACAAATATTTGATGTACGACAGGCAATCATAAAATACTATTTTCCTCAATTTGATGCCCAACATTTACTTAAATGGAGTCCGTATGAAGAAAAAATAACTTTATTGCCTGAAGAAATAGGAATCGCTATTGGCCAAGATACAAAAGGACTTTCTGCCGTAGTAAGAATAAATATTCACCCGTTTAACGACAGAACGACAATAGAAAAAGGAGCAAGAAAAATACAGGAAGTCTTAAGATTGAGAGAGAATTTTGCCAGATATATAAGAGGAATTGTTACGCCTTTAATATTAGATAAAGAAACGGTTGGCGGTAATTTTCCCTCGATGGATTCTGAAGAGTTGGTAAAACAGAGAGACGATATGATCGAAACGATAATGAACAGCAATTTTATATATGCCTATGGTAATAATCCAAAAGATATAGCGAATGAGATTACTAATTTAATGTTATAACGATGAAAAATATATTTGTTATTATTCCTTCCTTTAATGAAGAAACAAATATATTTTTTGTGACTAAAACGATTGATCAAGGATTAACTCAATTTTTTCATCAATATCCGAGATATTTAATAAATGCCGATAGCAATAGTCATGACAATACAATTAAGATATTTAAATCAACTACAACCAATAGTATTAAGATTTCTTTGAAATGTCAGAAAGGAAAAATAGGTAAAGGATATGGTCTGCTTTCAGGATTCAACTACGGATATAAAAACAGCGGAGAATATTTTTTAACAATCGATGCCGATTTAAAATCAATTAAACCAATATGGATCAATAAACTTCTTGATCCAATAATGCATGAAACTATCGATTATGTAGCCCCTTTATACTCAAGAAATCGCTATGAAGGCAACGCCACAAATCATTTTAGTTCCCCCATTATTTATGCGTGCTTTGGATACGATATTATTCAACCGATCGCCGGTGATTTCGCTTTAAGCAGGCGACTGGTTGAAGCAGTCATCAACAATTTTTCTATAGAATATGACTTCCTTTATGGTGTGGATAGTATTATTAGTCTAACCGCATTATTAGAAAATTACAAAATTAAACAGCAACCACTTGACAAAAAAATCCATAGTCCGAGTTTTGGAAAAATAATTCCAATTTTTACTAGTGAAGCTTGCAGTACTTTTAATCTATTGAATAAAAATAGAAAGAAAATATTAACTTTTATCAAAACGAATAAATCAAAGAATCTCTATTCAAATCAAATAGCTGATGAAAAATATGTTTCAAAACCAAACATCAACACAATAGATAAACTGCATGATTTTTCTCTAGCAGAGATTAAAAGTTACCGTTATAAAGATTTATTAGGAGTGGATTTTCATCTGCTATTAAAAGAACAAAATTTTTCAATTGATTTGAAACTGTGGACAGACATAATAACTGAGTATCTGTTTATAATTTTGACAAAAAAAATTACATATAAGGAAATTGTAACTTTAACAAAAAGTCTTTTACCTCTTTATTTATTAAGAGTTTTTAGTTACTTTCAAGAAATAGACAATAAAACGGCCGGAGAAATTGATATAATAATAAAAAGTCAGAAAAAGAATATATACCATTATCCACCCAAATTGCAACACTAAGTTGGAATTGTTTGAAAACTATCGGTCAATAGAGTTTTAAGTTCTGGTTTGTATTTATCTATAGTTTTGAAAAATCTCAAAACCTTATTTTTAAACTCTGTAAATGTT
>DATDVH010000013.1:0-33499 GCA_035290045.1 Patescibacteria group bacterium
CATGCATCTTCACGCTGAACACACTCTCCAGCTTGATATCACATCATCTGAAAAAGAGCTCCTTTCTCACATGCGAAAATCCACCCGATACGAGATAAAAAAAGCCATAAAACAAGGAGTACGTATTACCACATCAAGAGAAGAAAAATTAGTGGAAGAATTATATTCTGCGCAAATCTTTACTGCCAAACACCAACGATTTACTCCTTTTTCGTATGAGTATCTGTCAAAACAATTTAGCGCATTTTCAGAAGAAAACCACGCACTCATTTATAAAGCGGAGATTAATAAAATACCGCTTGCATATGCATTCATCATTTTTTATGGAAAGGAAGCAGTCTACCATTATGGCGCAACAACTCAAGAAGGAAAAAAATATGGAGGAGCATATCTCATACAATGGCGTGCAATACAAGAAGCACAAAGCAGGGGAATGAAATGGTACAATTTCTGGGGTGTCTCACCAGATATTCCATCGCACCGTTTTTACAATCTATCAGTATTCAAACGAGGTTTTGGAGGAAAAGAAATAGAGTATCTTCCTGCACATGATTATGTCATACACTATCCATCCTATGCGGTAAATTATGCGATTGAATTCATACGAAAGAAGCTGAGAAACCTGTAAAAAAGTGAAAAACATATTTTAATCTGTTATAATGCTCTCTTCATACTATGAAGGAAACTGCATGCCTACAGCACGAAGAAATATCGTTTAATAAAGTCATTACTCTTCATAAAAGTAAATTAAGTTTGATAGGATCTCCATTACAGCTTGTCGGAACGACACCAGATCACAGAAAGTGGCACATAATACTCCCAATGAAAAACTCCCTTTCTCATACTCAGCCTGAAAGTAATATAGTGCAATCTGATCATTCATCCTTTAATGATTTTTTTGATTTTTGTCAGAATAATCATCCTACATTCGTCTCTTCAAATCCTCAAGACAAAAGACATCTTATCACAAATGCATTTATCATTGCTAATTGGAATCAAATTGTTACCTATTTATCACCTCATCCCAAATATAAACCGAGTAAAAATCTATTCTGCATTCCAGAGGTAAATTTTTTTCTTCCAAAAAATCAGTTAGGTCGTACTGCTAATTTTTCAGTTGATTGTATTGGATCAGACCATGCGCAAAATATATATGTCATAGAAGTCGGTTCACGACGCAAGCTAAAACAAAATACTAGACAAATATATCAACTCGAAAAATTGTATCCATATCTTCACTTTACAGGTCTGATCGCTTATTATGACTTTAATCATACATCCACCAAAATTACATTGAAAAATGGATCAGTGTGGAAATAAATTACAGAACATAAAAAAGTATATATATCCATCGTAGTTTAAGTTTGAAAAGCAAAATGAACGTACCTGCCTGTCGGCAGACAGGTTCATCTGAAATCGGTATACCTGAAAGCAAATGATGTAAAATCAAAAAGAATACTAAAACCTCAAAAAATAGGTGAGATAGAGTATCTGGACAAACAATTCATTGGCGTTTCGGGATATGATTATTTGCGAGATGAGGAGAGAGTTTTCAAAGTGAATAGAATTTTGGAGATGAAATTATTCGCAAACTGAACTATCACTGTCATTGACAAGACAGCTAAAAAAAAACTGATCCAATTGAATACAAGAGTATGAAAAAAAGCTGCCCCTATAATCAAAACGGTGTAGTGAGTAAAATAAAGAGAATATGAATAACGACTGAAAAAATACACTACTGATGTCAACCATCTATTCAAAATGATAATCCGTGCGAGAAAATAAAGAGCGATAATAGAACACATTCCATATAGAAGAAAATAAATATTTGGCGGATATTTATTTTGAAAAAACCCGGTATGGTGATGAGATACACGTTCTATCTGATATGTTAATACAAATAAGACAAATAGGATAATAAACGATACAGGAAGAAATAACTTTCTTTTTTCATATAATACAAAAAATAAACTAAAAAGCACTATCACTGACCATGGAAGCCACATAAACCATTTATATGAAAAAGGGAATGAATACAGTACAAACAAAATTGAACTTACTAATGATACAACAGTATAAAAAATAAATAATACTTTCTTTTTTCTAAAAATAGAATTGATGAAAGGCAGAAAAAGGGTAAAAAATAAAAACAAAAGAACTAACCAATTGATATCAACTCCACCAATAAGAAAAATACTCTGAATTATGTAACGCACAGTTATTTTTTGAGGGGAGAGTACAAATGCAACGGGCAAGAAAAAAAGTAAAAAAATGTAGTAGGGGATAAGCAGACGAACAACCCGTTTTTTTAGATAGTGAACGATGGAAATATCAGTATCACGATATTTTTGGAAAAAAAGATATGAAGAACAAAATATAAATACAGGGACGGCAAATTGACTCCAATTCCATAAAAAATGTGCGGTTTTATCGGCGATGAAGTAGTAACTCGTGTGAATAAGAATCATGAAAACGATCGCAATCCCCCGCAACATATCAATCTCTTGGTATCTTTTTTTCATTTTGTGAGCCACCAGGGACTCGAACCCTGAAACCTTCTCCTTAAGAGGGAGCCGCTCTACCAGTTGAGCTAGTGGCCCTTTTTATTCTTATATTATACAACATAAGGACTAATCAAAACAAATTCCCCTTGACAAAGTGAACGATCGTTTACTACACTAGTACTCTATGGAAAATAGACTCAACCACATAAAAAAATTTTACCGTTTACATCATCGTCTTCCCAGTTATAACGAAATGCTCACACTTTTTAAGCTGAATTCAAAAAAAGCCATCCATGATATTGTACATAAATTGATAGAGGAGAATATACTACAAAAAATAAATAATAAACTTTCGCCTACCTCACAATTTTTCGGACTTCCTCTTTACGGCATGGTCAAAGCTGGATACCCCATCATTGCCGATGAGACAAAAGACTATTTCACCCTTGATGAATATATGATCAGAGATCCTGAAAGATCATTTCTTCTCAAAGTCAGTGGCGACTCCATGATGAACGCAGGGATATTTGAAGGCGATCTCGTCGTCGTTGAACAGATACACCACGCATACCCAGGAGATATTGTATTGGCAGAGATAGATCGTGAATGGACACTTAAATACCTGAAAAAAGATCGTAAAAAAAGAAAAATATACCTTGAAGCGGCAAATCCAAAATACCCACCATTTTACCCAACACAAGAACTCGTGATACGCGGAGTAGTAAAAGGGGTAATCCGTAAATTTGCCAACTAATATGAATGAGGTCATAAATGAAAAAGTCAGCGTCATGCTCTTATACGATCGGATGAAAGGGTGTCTTATGCCACAAAAAATGCGTTGGCAAGGAAAAGAATATCGCTTTATCAAACAATCCTATTATCATCGTATACGAGAAGGGAAAACGACTCTACATATTTTTCATGTTACTGATGGCATGATGGATTTCCGACTACAATGCAACAGCGAAACATTGCATTGGACTCTGGAGGAGGTGACTGATGGAAATCCCTGTTAATCGTAACAATCCAACCATCATGCACCTTGATCTGAACTCGTGTTTTGCCACAGTAGAACAACAAGCACATTCACACCTTCGCGGTAAACCAATAGTCATTGCCGCTTATACGACTCCTAACGGATGTGTACTTTCGCCTTCTATTGAGGCTAAACGATATGGTATCAAAACAGGCATGACTGTACGACAAGCACGTTTATTGTGTAACGCTGTTGTCGTTCGCAATCCAGACCCACATCTTGTCCGAGACGTACATATAAAACTTCGTACTATCTGTACAGATTATTCACCTCGCACAACGCCTAAATCAATTGATGAAATTGTACTTGATTTTACTGGTATGGAAAAATGTCTCAAAAAAGATATGCCAACCGTGGGAAAAGAAATAAAGCAAAGACTACGTACTGATATAGGAGAATGGATATCTTGTAGTATTGGTATCGCGACAAACCGTTTTTTGGCAAAATTGGGCGCTGGACTTCACAAACCTGATGGTCTTGACATCATTGACTATCAAAATCTACAATCAGTGTATGCAAGACTCACACTCACTGATCTGCCCGGTATTAATACTCATTTTGAGGCACGTTTGAATGCGAATACTATTCGCACTGTATTGCAATTTTTTAACACGCCCGAACGAATACTTCGTCAACATGTTTTTCAAAGTATCATTGGTTATTATTGGTATATTCGTTTACGCGGTTTTGAAATAGATAATGGAGAGCTCAAAAGAAAAAGCTATTGTCAAGATTATGCACTCAACCAATTCACTTCAGACCCCGAAACGCTATCAAAAATCATCATGAAACTGTGTGAGAAAATGGGCAGACGACTCCGTCAGGCAGGATATATGACACACGGTGTGCATGTCGCGTGTCTTTATCAAGATGGCACGTATTGGCACAGAGCGCGTAAAACACAACAATCATTCTCTACCACTCATGACTTATATACGAAAGCTCTTCTTATATTCAACCAGCAACCCGAAAGAAAAAAAGTCGTTAAACTATCAGTATCCTGTTATAATCTTGTTTTAAGCAAAATAATACAACAATCGCTTTTTGATAGTATAGATACAAAAAGGGAAAAAGTGTCAAAGGCACTTGATGCAATCAACGATAAATACGGAGAATATACCGTTATTCCAGCGCTTATGATGGGTATGGACGATGTGGTTTTAGATCGCATCGCCTTCGGAGGCAGACATGAATTTTTTTAGGGTGACTGACAGATGAACTTCGAACCCAACTAGCGAAAAGATATCATTACACTAACTATACTTTAGCTAAAACTGTTCTTTGATCCACAATATAATGAGTATCTCTATGCCCGACTTTAGAAACAAATTGAACTCCAACAATAGTTTGAACGGGTATTCCACCAAATACCATAACTGAATCTCCTGGTAATTCAAGTAAACTGTTGTCCGTGCCCTTACTACTAAATTCAGGAACTAATGTTTCTGGGTCAATAAATACATTTCTTTGTTTACCTAATCGAAAAGGATCAATAATCAATGTAACTTGTTTTTTATCAGTTTTATTAAGACCACTATATGTAGTGACATTTTTATCACCCCATTGAAGATAAGTTGCTACATCAAGACCAGATTTTCCAAAAATACCTTGTTGGCGTAGTTGTTGTAAATTTAATTTAAATAATTCATCGTCTAAATACGCAACATGTTGCAAATAATCCATCGTGTGTAATCGTCCTATCGGATGAAGTCTTAAAGCTAATTTTTGATTATAACCTTGAGTTTCTTCGTAACGATATCTTCTCAGTTTTATTAAATCCAAGGGTCTTAGTTTTATTCTTCTAATAGTATCGTTATCAGATTCGATGAAAATACCTAATTCTGCTGTTCTTACAAGTTGCTCAAAGTAGGATCGCTTACTAATTTTGTCTTCGCTATTAAGATACTCCTCGATAATTTTTAGAGAAATTTGCACATTACTCTCAGGTGAGTTAAATCCAACTGTTACAGGTTGATAATTAAGCGGAGATTCTTTTTCCTCCTGATCAGTCAATGATTCTATTACCTCTTTTTTCCAGGTCTCCAGATTACTTCCTGTTTTTAGTTTCTTACGTTCAAGAGGGAGAAGAGACCATTCTATTTGTTTTTCTAAAAATTCTCTATGCAAGATGGCGTAATTATCGCTAGAATCATCTGGTATATAAGAAGGAACATACTGGATTTCTGAACTACCAGTAGTCAATGTTTCATTACTATCCATAGCTTTTGTATTTATTATAAACAAACCAAATGATTAGTTTGTAGTAAACGATATAAATCGTCACAATAATCTAAATCAGTTTTGGGTGGTGTACGAGACTCGAACTCGCGACCTTCTCCTCCACAGGGAGACGCTCTGCCAATTGAGCTAACACCACCAATCAATTCCGAACAAGTTACATTTGGTGCGCCTGGCAGGACTCGAACCCGCAACCTAGTGGTCCGAAGCCACTCACTCTATCCAATTGAGCTACAGGCGCTCATCGCTTTTATTATACCACCATTTACAAAATTAGCTTCATATAATAGAATCTAAAAATGATATACCTTATTTTTTATGGCATTCTCGTTCTCTTTGTTTTTTTATTCGCCCTCCTGCTTTTTATTTATTCACTTTTCAGCGTCGTCGCGCAACTTATGGGATCTCCATACGTACCCACCAAGCAAAAAGAGGTAGAACATATTCTCAAAACAGCTGGTTTGAAAAAAGGCCAATTACTCATAGAGTTAGGAAGCGGCGATGGAAGGATGATTCGTACCGCAGTATCACGATATAAAGTACATGGGATTGGAGTTGAAATACATCCACTTCTTCTTTTTTGGTCACATATATTTGTACGTCTACAAAAACTTACATCACTTCCAGTAGAATCAGGATCAATTATCTTCAAGCGCGAAAATTTTTTCAAAACTAATGTATCAAAAGCCGACGCTATTTTTCTCTTTCTCATGCCAAATACTCTGAAAAAATTAAGAGACAAGTTTATCAACGAATGTAAAAAAAATACCCTCATCATTTCCCATGGTTTTAAGATAGAAGGATGGGAAGGCTTTTTACAGCATACGATACACCATACTCCTTTTCCCACCTATTTTTATCGCATTTTATCTTGACAACACCTTTTTTTTTGCCTACTATTATTGTATGGCGATTGTCAAAAAATTCGGATTGTTTATAGTATTCTTTACGATTTTTGGGTCAAATCTTTATTTAATATCATATGGATATACCCACTTCAATCTTTACGCTCGTGAACAAAAAATTCTTACAGAGATTGATGGAATTAAAAAAACTTCCTACACAAGTAGCTCTTCCTATAATAACAACTCTGTGCTTGGCATTGTTGCAGACTCAATCTCGGTAGGGGATGGACGAGCTGATAATCTCCGCTCTTTTTTCAGAAAACATCACTCACCACTGTATGATTTTGCTGACCTCATAGTAAAAACTTCAGATACATATCATTTTGACTACCGATTACTTCCCGCTATTGCAATGCAGGAATCAACACTGTGTAAATATATTCCAGAAAATTCACATAACTGCTGGGGATATGGCATATATGGGTCAATAGTCACCAGATTTTCTTCATATTATGAGGCAATTGAAGTAGTAGCCAACAACCTCAAATCAAATTATTTGGATAAAGGGTATACTACTCCAGAACTTATTATGAGTAAATATACCCCGCGTTCACCGGGTAGTTGGGCTCGTAGTATTAACTTATTTATCACTTCAATGGAGTAAAAGGCGCTTCTTTTTTTCGCTTGACAAACCTATAACATATGGTATACTGTCAAATAGATCCTAAGGTATATAGGTATAAAACCCGATATGCTTTGGGATCTTTTTTAATTGGAGCAATATATAAATATGAAAAAAATACTGTATATAGTTCTATTTATACTCATTTTTGCTTCCCATGGAAGTGAAGTCTTCGCTCGTGACGCTATGTCAGGAGGATCTGCGGATATTGTGTACGAATCAAAAACAGCAGGGAACGATCAGACTACTAATAAAGTGCTTATTAAAAAAACCGTCATTAAGAAACTACTTAATCAATATAATTCCCCCCTGATCGAAAGTACCGATGTGTTTATAGACGCGTGCGTCAAATATAATCTTGACTGTTATCTTCTTCCTGCCATCGCTGGACTTGAATCTACTTTTGGTAAATTCATATATCCTAACTCCTATAATCCATTTGGTTGGGGAAGAGGATACATGATGTTCTCTCGATGGGAAGAAGCCATCAATGCAGTCGCGAAAGGCTTAAGGGAACGATATGTGAATCGCGGCGCCCAAGACACCGCACAAATCGGTCGCATATATTCTGAATCGCCTACATGGGCAGTTAGAGTTGAATTTTTGAAAAAACAGTTTTATAATGAAGAAAGTAAAATGAAAGAAATAAATTTCGCATTATAAAATATTTAAGATTGCTGGAATTGGTACACCCACCTAAACCAAAGCCGGAATGGCGAAATTGGCAGACGCGTACGGTTTAGAACCGTATGGGGTAACCCATAGAGGTTCAAGTCCTCTTTCCGGCACTGCTTCATTGAGCGGACTCAACGAGCAAGGCGTATTAAAGAACGCTTGAAAAACGATAAAAAATATGCACAATTTTACAAAAAAAATTCTTCCGAAACATACTATGGAATATACCATCACTATTCCAAAGGATACCATAGAAAAAAAATGCGATCAGACAATAGCTCTTATGGCACAAGAGACTGAGATAGCAGGCTTCAGAAAGGGCAAAGCTCCTCTTGACATCGCAAAAAGAGAAATCAAAAAAGATAAGGTCTACGAACACATATTGCAAAATATGCTTCCTGATATGTATCAAGAGCTCATAAAGACAGAAAACCTCAAACCTATCGTATCACCTCGGATAGAACTTGTTCACGCGAAAGAAGGAGAAGATTGGCACGTTAAGATAACTATAGCCGAAAAACCAGTAATAAACCTTAATCAGTATAAAGAACACGTGAAAAGAGCATTATCTGAACATAAAAAAGAAGATATTTGGATACCAGGAAAACCAAAAAACACTACAGAAAAAGCTCCTCAAGAAAAAGAAGAACAGAAAAATAAAATGACCCAAATCGTCTTAGATATACTTTTAAAAAATAGTACTATTGAAATCTCACAGTTACTTATAGAAAGTGAGCTTGAAAAACGTCTCACTCAGTTAGTTGACGATGTGAGAAAAATTGGTTTGAACGTTGAGACATACCTTAAGTCAAAAAATGAAACTATAGAGAGTATAAAGGGTAAGTTTACAAAAGAAATAGAGAATATGTATACACTTGAGTTTATGTTGGGAGAAATTGCTGAGATAGAACACATCGCCGTTGACAACAAGGATATTGAGGATTTTTTTTCTCTTATCAAAGACGAAAAAGCACGTGAAGAAGCGAAAAAAAACGCCTACTTCTATGCTACTATTTTACGTCGTCAGAAAACGCTTGACTATCTTCTGTCTTTATGATAAAATCGGGGCATGAATTATAATGCACCAGCAAGTAAAAAACCAAGTTCGCACAGAAAAAATCCGCTTGAGAAAACACGTGAAAATGATTTCTTTGATCAATTGTTCGGATCTCAAAAAAGGGCAACACAACAGGAAAAAAGACCTGTCTCTATGACGAGTGAGGAAAACAGAAAAGCTTCTCCACAGCGTAAAGAATTTACTATATTTGCGAGCGACTCTCACTCTGAAAATTATGAAATACCACGACAAATAAAACAGTTAGGTGAAGAAGTCAGGAGTGCTGTGCAACAGCTGAAAAAAACACAAAAAGCTCTTGATCATCAGATACTGCAGGTTGAGAAACAAACTATTGAAGCAATGCCTCAAAAAGGAGGCATCTATCATGTGCATTTCTTGGAAAAATTACTCTTATTTATTCGTCTGATTCAGTCAAAAACTGGAGAAGCAAAAACATGGCTTTCTGCCATGCAGTCCAAAAAGAAAAAACGAGGATCAGCATTTTCCTCACGCTCTAAACAAAAAGGCACTCAATACTCCCTATCCCAAGAATTATCTACAGCACGAGCGGTACAATAAAATCCTTCACTATTTTTCCGCATTCTCTGCTACAATAATTGCTACAATAAGACCGCTTAGCTCAGTTGGCAGAGCATTGCATTGACATTGCAAAGGCCGATGGTTCAAGTCCATCAGCGGTCACCAATGATTGAAAAAGCATTTAAGCTAAAATTAAGGGGAAAGGCGCGTGTGTTTATTGATTGGGCAAACGTATATGGATGGAAAAAATCATTAAAAGCTGAAGTGAATCCGAGAAAACTGTATCGTCATTGTAAATCGTATAAAGAAACAAAATTAATCAGTCTTTATTACGGGACAGATACACATGAAAAATCTAAGTTATTTTTACAAAACGTAAAACGGATTGGATTTTAAGTAAAAACAAAACCAGTCAAATACATTTTCATAGCAGAGATGAATGGAAAAAAGATGTATAGAAGAAAATGCGACTTTGATATGGAAATTTGTATTGATGTGCATGAGTTGCTGAAAAAAGATTTTCAATCTTTTATATTTTTAACTGGTGACGGCGATTTTGAACCTTTATATAAATTAATTATTAGAGAAAACAAACAAATAGTAGTTATTTATGCATCAGGACATTTAGGAAGAGAAATTTGGAATTTAAAGAAAGGAGTTTTCAAAACAGAAATTAACAAATTCCCTGTATTTTAAAAAATGTCCCCACCTTTCGGTGGGGCGCGATTATTCTTATTTAATCACAATTTTTAATTTTTGTCAATAGCATTTCCTAAAAAAATGGTATGGAAAATAAAAAGAAATATTTAGACTATCTTCGGCATTCATGCGCACATCTTTTGGCGGCGGCAGTGCTTGAACTTTTCCCCGATACCAAACATGCGATCGGTCCTGCCATTGAAAACGGATTTTATTATGATTTTGATTTTACAGCACCTCTCTCTGAAAAAGATTTGTTGGTAATTGAAAAAAAAATGAGAGAAATAGTCTCATCATGGAATGATTTTACCCGACATGAAGTTAATGAAGAACAGGCGAAAAAAGAGTTTAGTCATAACCCATATAAACAGGAACTGATCAATGAATTTTCAAGAGAGAATAAAACGCTCACCCTCTATCAATCAGGTAATTATAAGGATCTCTGTCGTGGAGGTCATATTGATAGTCCAAAAAAAGAATTGCAGTATTTTAAGCTTCTCTCAATAGCAGGAGCATATTGGAGGGGAGATGAAAAAAACAAAATGTTGACTCGTATTTACGGCACATGTTTTCCCACAAAAAAAGAACTTGATGATCATCTTTGGCAGATTGAGGAAGCAAAAAAACGAGATCATAGAAAACTTGGGAAAGAACTGGATCTTTTTATATTTTCAGATT
Organism: Patescibacteria group bacterium; assembly: GCA_035290045.1. GTDB lineage: Bacteria > Patescibacteriota > Microgenomatia > UBA1406 > HO2-37-13b > DATDVH01. Next base: position 10,955 of record DATDVH010000013.1, read on the forward strand.
TGGTTGGAAAAGGACTCCCTCTTTTTACACCAAAAGGCACAATAGTCAGAGAACTTTTAAATGATTTCTCACAGAAATTGCGTCTTGATCAGGGATTTCAAAAAGTATGGACACCACATATCACCAAATCTGATTTGTATAAAACCTCAGGACATTGGGATAAATTTGGTGATGAACTTTTTCTTGTACAGAGTCAGGAGACACACGAACAATTAGTGATGAAACCTATGAATTGTCCCCACCATCAACAAATCTATGCTTCAAAATCACGAAGCTATAAAGACCTTCCTATCAAATATCTTGAAACCACGACAATTTACCGCGATGAAAAAGCCGGAGAGATGATTGGATTATCACGCGTGAGATCAGTCACTCAAGACGACAGCCATATTTTTTGTGCTCCGAATCAAATAAATACTATATATACGATGCTCATCACAATTGTAAAAACTTTTTACGATGCACTGAAAATGAAATATAGAGCGCGTCTTTCATTCAGAGATGAAACAAACGTAAAACAATATCTCGGTGATGAAACATTATGGAAAAAAGCTCAAACTACATTACTTGATATTGCAAAACATAATACACTTGATTATTTTGTAGCCGTGGGAGAAGCGGCATTTTATGGTCCTAAAATAGATTTTATGGTGGAGGATGCTTTGGGACGAAGTTGGCAACTTGCTACACCCCAATTAGATTTTGTCCAACCACAGCGTTTTGGACTCAAATATGTTGATACCGATGGAAAAGAACAAACCCCCGTCATGATTCATTTTGCACTTATGGGATCACTTGAAAGATTTTTATCAATCTATATTGAACATATCGGAGGAGCGTTCCCACTCTGGCTTTCTCCACTTCAAGTTGCAGTACTTCCTGTGTCTTCCAAATTTCATGAGTATGCACACACGATATATACTCAACTCATTGATCATGGGATACGCACTTCCCTCAATGCAGACAATAAAACACTTGGTGCAAGGATACGAGATGAGACCTTGCAAAAAATACCTTTTATGATTATAATAGGAGAAAAGGAAATACAAAGTCAAAAATCAAAAATTAAAAGTTCTAAAAATATGTTTATATCAGTCAGAACAAGAGAAGGTGAGAATAGGGGAACAACAACACTTTATGAGTTTGTACACACATTAAAAGAATACATTGATAAAAAATTATAGAAGAGTCCCGTCGCACTATCGTACGCGCAATTACCGCACTCATAATGCGGATAAATATAATCGTTACGTGATTAATGATCGCATACAGGCAAATTCAATGAGACTCATAGACGATAAGGGAAAACAAATAGCTATATTATCTCGTCAGGAAGCATTTAATATCGCTCAAGAAAAACAATTAGATCTCGTACTTATCACTAATCAGGTAGAACCACCTGTCGTGAAATTGATAGAATTTAATAAATTTTTATATCAAGAAAACAAAAAGCAACAAGAAGCAAAAAAAGGGAGCAAAAAATCAGGTATTAAAGATATTAAATTATCCCTTTTTATCGGTAAAGGCGATTTTGATAGGTTAGTTAAGAAAGCGCGCGAGTTTCTTGAAAACGGACATCAGGTACGCATTGGTCTTTTACTAAAAGGAAGAGAGATGGGTAAAAAACCAATGGGATTTGATCTCATCAGTCAGTACATCAAATCAATCGGAGAAGTAAGCCTATCACATGAACCAAAAATGCAAGGAAGAGTGATCATAGCAGTTATTGGGAGGAAAAAAACTGTATAAAATAAACTTATATATGAATAAACATAAAACAAGAAAATCAGCAGTAAAACGATTCAAAGTAACTAAAAATAAAAAAGTGCTCCATCGTTCTCATGGAGCACGCCATCTGAAAAGTAAAAAAGGTAAGAAGCGGTTGCGTCATCTTAAACAAATAAAACAAATGCACGGAATGCACAAAAAGAAAATATTAAAAATGCTCGGAAGGTAAGTTTTTTTAAATTTTTTATATTTTATTTTTTATATTTAATCTATATCTATGGTTAGAGTAAAAGGAGGAATAACCACAAGAAGGAGACATAAAAAAATATTAGGACAAGCAAAAGGCTATCGCATGACACGCCACAAACAGATAAAAAAAGCATATGAGGCAGTACTTCATGCGGGTGAATATGCATACCAAGGACGCAAAAAAAGAAAAGCAGATTTTAGGAGACTCTGGATTATACGAATGAATGCGGCAGTACGTCCACTTGGATTAACGTATAGTACTTTTATCGCCCGACTTAAGACAAAAAAAATTGACCTTGATAGAAAAATATTAGCGAAAATAGCAGTTGAACACCCGCTTGTATTCAAACATATAGTGGAAAAAGTAAAATGATCCAACAGCTCAGTGCTACAAAAAAATCGTTTCATGAAGCGCTTCAACAATGTACAGACTTTAACTCGCTTAAAAAATTATCTCTTGCCTATCTTGGAAGAAAAGGAATAATAAACAACTTTCTTTATCAGATGGTAAATAAAACTGATGAAGAAAAAAAAAGAGTAGGAAAAGAAATAAACGAGTTAAAAATGCAGATAGAAGTAGAAATAAAGCACTCTGAACAAACAATTCTTAACCAAAGTGAAGATACATGGATTGATGTTACCTTTCCTGGAAGGAAAAGAAAAAAAGGAAGTGTGCATTTAACCACTACGGCTCTAGAGGAAATTAACCATATATTTGAACGACTGGGTTTTACCAGAGTACGATATAGAGAAGTAGAATGGGAATATTTTGCATTTGAGGCTCTTAATATGCCAAAAAACCATCCTGCCCGGGATGATTTTGAGACGTTTTTTATTGAGGGAGACGAAGATAAAACATACGGAAAAATAGTGCTAACTCCTCATACATCCTCAGGACAGGTCAGAGAAATGATGCGAGTGAAAAAACCACCGATAAAAATGATTAATATCGCCAAATGTTACCGTCGCAATTGGGATATCACTCATACGCCCATGTTTCACCAATTTGAAGGCCTGTGCATAGATAAAAATATTAACTTAACTCATCTGAAAGGTACTATTGAATATTTTGTCAGAGAATTTTTTGACGACAGAAGAAAAGTACGTTTTAGGCCGTTTCACTTTCAATTTACTGAACCATCTTTTGAACTTGATATATCGTGCGATATATGCGATGGATCTGGAATGAAGAAAGACGCACTGTGCCGTGTCTGCAAATCTGGATGGCTTGAACTGGGAGGTGCTGGCATGGTACACCCCAACGTACTAAAAGCAGGCGGAATTGATCCAACAATCTACACAGGTTGGGCATTTGGGTTTGGTGTTGAGCGTAATTTTATGATGAAACAGGGACTCAAACTTGACGACGTCCGTATTTTATACAACGGAGATATACGATTTTTACAACAGTTTTAGATTATTTTTTAAATTTTATTTTTTATATTTTACATTGAAACATGAATATCAAAATTACGTATAATTGGCTTTTGGAATATTTAGACACAAATGCTACTCCTTCTGAAATACAAAAATATCTATCACTCTGTGGTCCATCTGTTGAAAAAATAGAAAAAAAGGGCGACGATTATATTTTTGATATTGAAATTACCTCAAATAGGATAGATAACGCATCCGTTATCGGGATAGCACAAGAATGTACTGCCATACTCCCACGATTTGGGAAAAAAGCCCACCTTAAAAATAATCCATTGGAAAAAGAAAAGCATATTCATCAAACTGTATCAAACCTTCATCACTTTGTTTTAAAGGTAAGAAATGAGCCAAAACTGTGCTCGCGATTCGCAGCATTGATATTTTCAGATGTATCAATCAAACAATCACCCGACCACATACGAAAACGGCTTGCTCTTGTTGATATAAAATCCATCAATAACGTCGTTGATATATCCAATTACCTTATGGTAACTTTTGGTCAACCCGTGCATATGTTTGACTATGATACAATCAAAAACCACACTATGATTGTGCGAGAAAGTGTAAAGGGTGAGCAGATCACCACTCTTGATGATAAAATATGTACCCTTGAAAATGGTGATATTGTGATTGAAGACGGTAGTGGAAAACTTATTGATCTCTGCGGTATTATGGGGGGATTAAACTCTTCAATCACTGAAAAAACTCACAATGTGATTTTATTCGTTCAGACATATAATAAAGAAAAGATAAGAAAAACGTCAATGCGGCTTGCCCAACGTACTATAGCCGCAACATATTTTGAAAAAGGATTGGACGAGGAAAGGGTCTTGCCCACAGTACTAAACGGAACAGAACTGCTTAAAAAATACGCGCATGCTCACGTGGCATCAGAAATACATGATATCTATCCTTATCCATCCATACCGAAAAAAATTGATATCACTCCACAAGATGTACAAAGAACTTTAGGTATAGACATTGATGAAAAGCATATATTTTCGTTATTAGAAAGTCTTGGATTTTCTCTAAGCAAAAATAAAAATACATCTAAGACGATCTATACCGTAACTATTCCTTCTTATAGAAAAAATGATGTTGTGATAAAAGAAGATATCATAGAGGAAATCGCACGTATATATGGATATTTCAACTTCCCCTCAAAAATACCTCAAACAAACCTTCCTCCTATTGACAAAATGAAGGAAAAAATGATTTTTTATGAGAACAAGGTAAAAAAAATACTCAGTCTTTGGGGCATGCAAGAGATATACAACTACTCAATGATCTCTGAAAAACAAATCTCTTTACTTGGTTTAGATAAAGAGAAACATCTAAAGATAAAAAATACCATCTCGTCCGACATAGAATACATGCGCATATCCCTTGTGCCATCACTTCTTCAGAATATTCACACAAATGAAGCTTTTATCAAAGAATGTTTATTTTTTGAATTAGCCCATGTGTATAAGAAAAAATCTCATGGACTGCCTGACGAAAAACAAGTACTGACTCTTGCAGTCAATACTGACTTTTTTGACTTAAAAGGGATTATTGAATCTCTATTGGCTGAATTAAACATCAATACTATAGTTTTTACTCCCAACTCTCATATTCCTTTTGTATCCCAGAATGTACAAGCCTCTATTGGAGATATGGGATGGATTGGCAAATTAAACCCATCATTTCAAAATGCACACGAAATTAGAAAACCAGTTTATATAGCAGAACTTGATTTTGAGAAAATGATTGCGCTCATTCAACCTTTTGTAACATATCAACCGATTAACCCGTACGCAGTCATTTCTCTTGATCTGACCATAGACCAAAAACAACATACTTCTGTTCAATCAATTATAGAAGCAATAAAAAAAGTTCGCTCTTTAGATACATTGATAAATCGCGCGGTAGAAATACTAGGAGTCTATAGAAATAAACTCTCTCTTCGTTTTCACTTCTCCTCGCGTGAAAGAAACATCACTCTTATAGAGGCAAAAAGAGAATTGGAAAATATACAAAAACAGCTCAGAGGAAAATAATGCTATTCAGCACCTAAACAATTTCTGAAAAATATCTATATTTTTAATACAATAGTCATTATATGATTATTACAAATACCACTCCTTACACAAAAGAGGAAATAAAAAAAGTAAGTATGGAAAATAAATTGATTTTAGAATCATTGGCAAGCGACTTAAAAAGAGTGGCGCTTGGTTTGCAAAGAGGATCAAACGCTATGGCAAGGCGATTTCTTGCTGAGGCTTTGCAAAGAAAAAAAGAAGTGCATACCAAAAAAATTGCTTTGTATGTCAAAAATATTCTTTCACGAATTACCCTCAATCTTGACGCAGAAGATGCGCTTATGTACAGTACGCTTTTACAAAATTATGCGAAACAAATTTCAATAAAATAAAAAAACTCAATTAAACCTTAAGGAGTCGGCATTAAAGTGGGGGTAGGAGTAACAAAATCCCACGGAGTGTTTATACCAATAGTAATCTGTGAATCACCTGATTTACCTTTATCATTTTCTGCCCTCACTTTTATCTGATATACTCCATCGGTTAACTGTAGTGGTTCTTCTATAGAGCGCGTATCATCTGTATACGTTGAAATATTTTTTCCATTTATAAAAATCTCTATCTTTTTTACAGCTCCAATGCTAGTAATTTTTGTTTTTAATGTAAAATTATTTGTCGTCAGCGTTGATTTATCTGAAGGATCAGTAATACGAACCACTATATCCTCAGATTTTGCATCAGAAGTATCAGAGGGAGCTTTATAACGGTCATCATTCTGTACTCCGATCCACTCATTGATTCCTTCCTGCCACCGATTACGTCCATCGGTTGATATGGGATCTTTTTCTGTAAATACGATAAAATCTTTTTCATCATATTCTCCCAATCTGATTTCCAAATCATTTGCAAGCTTACCGGTATTTTTTGATATTTTTAGTTTTTTATAAAAAGAGGCGATATCTTTTGGTTCTGTACCTGCGAAAAAATACTCACTTCTCTTGGAAGATGAGGCGTATGGAAGTCCACCAAGGAATGAGTCAATCTCCAACGCTTCCACATTTTCAGGTTTATCTACGATACCATCGGGATATTTTTTAAGCAATTCTCTCATCACTTTATGCCAGATCGGGGACGCTCCAGTCACTCCAGATGCGATTTTAGAATTCATTGGACTATTATCATTATTACCGACCCAGACACCTACAGTCACTCCTTTGGTATACCCGATAGTCCAGTTATCACGTTTGTCATTTGTCGTACCTGTTTTCACCGCGACTGTTTTCCCTGCAATATTCAAATAGCTATTTGGTCCAAACTCTTCAATACGTGCGTTGTTATCGGATAATATGTGAGAAATAAGAAATGACACGTCTTCTGAAAATACTCGTTTTTCTGAGGGATTTTTTGGAAGATTGATAGCCTTTCCCGCATAATCTCTCAATTCTTTAATAGCAAAATATTCTTTTCTCACTCCACCGCGCGCAAAGATGGAATACGCAGAGGTCAAATCTAAAAGACGTACTTCACCACCTCCTAATGTAACCGCAAGACCAAATCGTTTGAGATTGGCAGTCGTAGGCTCAAGAGTATCAAGTCCCATATCATAGCCTTTTTGCAAAAAATCATGAACGCCAACCATCGCCAAGAGCTTCACCGCAGGGATATTAATTGAATTACCCAGTGCAAAACGAAGCTGTATTGGACCTCTGAATTTTCCATCGTAATTTTCTGGAATATAATCTTTCCCACCTTGATTGGGAAATATAGTCTTGACATCCATGATGACTGTGGACGGAGTATATCCTTTTTCTAAAGCAAGAGCATAGGTAATTGGCTTTATTGAAGACCCTGGTTGCCGCAATGCTGTTGCCGTATTAAATTTACCATATTTTTCATCATTATAATCGTATGATCCCACCATCGCAAGAATTTCATTTGTTTGACTATCAAGCACGACGACTGCGGCATTCGTCGCATTCAGCTTTTTGATTTTTTCAATCTCTTCACTCACTATTTTTTCAATTGCCTCTTGTAAATCCAAAGAAAGGGTCGTTTTTATTGAAGTTCCCTGATCAATAAGTTTATCTCCAAAAAGCTGTGTTAATTCATCTCGGACATAAAAAACAAAATGAGGAGCTCGTATAGATAAATGCGGCGAGGAAAAATGAATCTGATCAAGATCAGCAAGAGCTTGTATCTCAACCTTCTTATCAATGACATGATCTTCCCTCATTCGGCGAAGCACATTCTTAGTTCTCTCGCGATACGCATTCTCTTTCCCGATAAATGGTGAATAGGAGCTTGGGCGTTGAGGAAAACCTGCGATGATCGCCGATTCAATCAAGTTTAAGTCTTTTGCCGACTTGCCAAAATATCCTTTTGCCGCAGATTCAACACCCCAAAAAGTTCCTCCATATGGAGACTCGTTTAGATACATAGTAAGAATTTGGTCTTTACTGTATTTCCGTTCTATCTCAGTTGCCAATATAAATTCCTTTATTTTACGAGTGATATTACGTTCAGGTGTTAAAAGAACATTTTTTACTAATTGTTGAGTAAGCGTTGATCCTCCCTCAAGTCTGCCTTTTAATAATATCGCAAAAAGAGCGCGAATCATTCCTTTTGAAGAAAAACCAGTATGTGTATAAAAATCTTTATCTTCTATCGCCACGGTTGCTTTTTTAAGATGCTCAGATATTTCATCAAAATCAACAGGAATCCTTTTTTGATCTTTATATAATTCATATATAACTTTATCATCACGATCGCTAAAAATAGTAGAAAACCCGCTCCGACGTTGCACAGTGCCAGGAGATGGAAGATCTCTGGAAAACCACGCGAAAAGAATAAAAAAAAGAATAAAAAGAGAGAGAATCGCTATCATAACTCCAAGTAGTACATAGACAAAAAGCTTTTGTCTGAAGTATTTTTTTTTAAGAATAGTTCTCCTTGTCAATTGCGGCATATGAGTATATAATGATTATACCTTATGAAAATAAAAAAACTATTTAAAAAAGAACGTGTGTGGAAAATTATTATCATCATATCTTCTCTCCTTCTTATCATCATGTCTTTTGCACCATTTTTATTGCGATAATATGAAAGGCGAAACACCTATTCAGCTTCTACCTGCCACTAGTAGCATAACAATTAAACGGTTAATCACTTTGGGTATTCTGACATACGAAGACTTATTAAATTATTTTCCGTTTAGATATGAAAATTATTCGCGCATCTCATCTATTGGACAAGCGCAACCAACTGAAAAAATTACTTTGAAAGGCCGCGTGATCACTGTACACAATGAATATACTAAAAATGGAAAAAATGTACAAAAAGTATGCATCACAGATGGTAATCTTCAAATCAAACTTATTTGGTTCAATCAACCATTTATCATCAGAACAGTCCGTCCTCATCACTATATCTCAGTATCTGGAACTATCAATCTTTTTGCCCGCTCGATAGTCATGCAGGTTGAACACTATGAAATAGTCGCCTCACTTGAAGAAGAAACAATTCATACGGGAAGATTGGTCCCTATTTATCCTGAGATACGCGGCTTATCATCGCGCACACTCCGCGAGAAAATGTGGTACATCCTCACACACTATACAACAGATGAGATTTTCCCCCCCTCACTGATTGCCGCGTATCGCCTCATGAATGAAAAAGATGCATATCTGCATATTCACTTTCCCTATACTCTACAGAAGGCACGTGAAGCACGGCATCGTCTATCGTTTGATGAACTCACCATCATTCAACTTGCTTCCCAGATGGTGAAAAATGAATGGAAAAAAGAGAAAACAAATGCACCCCTCCATATCACTCAATCAATGCGTGATGAGTTTATACACAGTCTTCCATTTGCTCTCACTCATGCACAAAAACGAGCGCTCGGTGAGATCACAAAAGATCTTGCACAAAAAAAACCAATGAACAGACTGTTGCAAGGAGAGGTTGGCTCTGGAAAAACAGTGATCGCCGCGGCTTCTGCATGGTATGTACACCGTAATAAAGGGAAAACCCTTATTCTTGCACCAACCGAAATTCTCGCTCAACAACATTATGTGACATTACAATCACTCTTTACTCAAAGTACACTATCTCATCCACCGACAGTCGCTCTTTATACCGCCTCCTCCAAACCAAAAAAAAATGAAATTGAGAAAAAAAATATCATCGTTGGGACGCATGCACTTCTTTCCAATGCATCCCTTTTTTCTTCTGTCGGATTAGTCATTGTTGACGAACAACATAAATTTGGTGTCACACAACGAGCTCAACTGAAGAAAAAGGGCATAAGTCCACATCTTTTAACCATGACCGCAACCCCAATTCCTCGTACAATCATGCTCACATTGTACGGGGAACTTGATATATCAGTCATAGATGAACTACCTGCAGGACGCATACAAACTAAATCATATCTTGTCGCAAATAGCAAACGTGAAAGCGCGTATACATGGATAAAAAAACAAATACAAACTCTCGGTATCCAGACATTTATCGTCTGTCCTCTGATTGATGAATCAGATAAGGAGACATTAAAAAGCGTAAAAGCGGCAAAAAATGAGTTTAACAAGTTGCAAAAAACTTTTTTTAGAGAATGCCGTATTGGACTTCTTCATGGAAAAATGAAGTCAGAAGAAAAAAATGACATGATGTACAATTTTGCTAAAAAAAACGTAGATATTCTTATATCAACTCCTGTCGTTGAAGTAGGAATTGATATTCCCAACGCAACAATCATCATTATTGAAGCATCAGAGCGATTTGGACTCGCTCAATTACATCAACTACGAGGAAGAGTCGGACGAGGGGATAAACAATCATACTGCTTTTTATTTACTGAAAAAAATGACACTAAAATCGCAGAACGTCTGAAAATATTTACAAGAACCCATAGCGGCTTTGAGCTTGCAGAACACGACCTTAAGATACGTGGAACTGGAGAACTCTACGGAGTGAGGCAACATGGAGCATCACAGCTAAAAATCGCTGATGTTACAGACTTCCAACTCATAAAAGAGACAAAAAAAGCGCTGACTGACTTTCTTCAGGAATACACACTCCATGATTTTCCTGTATTGCAAAAAAGACTCGCACAGTATACAATATTACATATCAGTAGAGACTAACATATGGCACCACTACCAAAACGCAAGCATTCAACCATGAGAAAGGGCAAACGCACTGCAGAGCGTCATGCATCAATGCCTCAATTGGTATTTTGTATACACTGCAAAAAACCAAAACGTTCTCATAGACTCTGCGTACATTGCAAAAAATCATGAACAATCTTAGGACTCGTCCCTAAATAACTTTCTATGTATTTAGGGATACGAGCCCTTGTGCCGCATCTTCAACTGAGATAGTTAGTAATTTATTAGCGGATGCGGCCTCATATCACATCATGGATACCCGTCATACACATCGGATGATCATAATACAAGAACTCTATTCAATCTTAGTCAACCAACATCCGCCTCATTCTACAAAAACAGCACGCATTTTGTCATATGCAAAGGAACTTGACGTGCACATACAGACAGCCGCCCAAAAATACGCAATTAAAGATATTGCAAAAGTTGACCTGTCAATCTTAAGACTTGCATCATATGAATTATTAATTGAGAAAAAAGAACCTCCTAAAGCTATCATAAATGAAGCAATTGATCTGGCAAAGGAACTTGCAGGAGAAAAATCACCAGCGTTTATCAATGCGGTGTTAGGAAAAATATATGAGAAAATAACAGCATGAAAAACCTTAGTCATCTTGAGCAAATCATCCATATTAGTTTCCGCCATAAGGACTTATTAAAAAATGCATTTATTCATCGTTCATATTTGAATGAAAATAGTACGGGGAATCTTTCCTCAAATGAAAAATTAGAGTTCTTAGGTGACAGCGTGCTATCTCTTATTACCTCAATGTATTTATACACGACATATCCACATCTTCATGAAGGAGTATATACTGATATCAAATCATCTATAGTTAAGACTGAAAGTTTGTACGAAGCGGCAAAAAAGCTTGAGTTAAATCTGTATCTCTATCTTTCAAAGGGAGAAGAAAAAAATAAAGGAAAATATAATAAGTCTATTCTTGCTGACTGTTTTGAAGCGCTTATCGCAAGCATTTTTCTGGATCAGGGCTTTGAAGCAAGTAATCGTTTTGTGATGGAGTTTCTTTTCGGAACACATCTTGATCATATCATCACACACCGCCTGTATCTTTCACCCAAAAATAGATTGCAAGAATATTGGCAAAACAAGTACAAAAAACTTCCACAATATATCGTACTTGACCGTACAGGACCTGAACATAAAAAACACTACTCAGTCGCAATACTCATTGATGCCAAACATATAGGAAAAGGCGAAGGTAAATCTATAAAAAAGGCAGAAGAAAAAGCCGCGCTTGACGCTTTACAAAAAATAGGAGTATGATATAATATATTAAAAATGAAATATAAAAAATCAAAAATTGAGAAATTGTTTTTTTGTATGAAGTTTTTTATTTTTTTATAATAATTTATTTTTTATATTTAATATTTTATATTTAATTTTTATACATGGCAGTCAAAATAAGACTTACGAGAGTCGGTAAAAGAAATAATCCTAAATATCGGATTGTAGTCATTGAGGAATCAAAAAAAAGGGATGGAAAATATGTAGAAAAGATAGGATTCTATGATCCAGTACCAAAACCACATATTTTGACCATAGATCAAGACAAATTGCATGAGTGGATTAAAAAAGGCGCTCAACTATCAGAAGGAATGCACAAATTAATTAAGCATGAGCATTACAATTTTTAATTTGAAACATGGAAGCATTTTTAACCACCTTACTTAAAAAAATAGTTGCTCATCCTCAATCTCTTATGGTTACTCTTTCTCAAGATGATTATTCTTTTATTCTTTCAGTGCACTCTGATGAGTCAGATTACGGACGCATAATTGGAAAAAAGGGAAAAACAATCAATGCACTACGACACCTCACCTATCTATGGACTCGTAGAAACAAGCAATCAAGCGAATCCAATAAAAAAATTACTATCCACCTCAATCCTTAGGGCTCGTCCCTAAATAACTTCCTCTGCATTTAGGGACGCTGAAAGTCCTGAGAGCATGTTTGCAAACTATCAAATATGTCATTCCGAGCGAAACGACTGCAAGGAGTGAAGCCGAGGAATCCCTTTTGAAACACTGATATCTTTCCAACTCGGATTTAATTTTCTGATCAACCATTCTTTTTTTTCTCGACGCCATTTCTTCACTTGTTTTTCTCTTATAATTGCCTCCGTAACATGATTATACCCTTCAAAATAAACCAATTTGGCGCACCCATACTTTTTTGAGAATCCTTCAATCATTCCCTGTTTATGTTCCCATATTCGTCTTGGTAGGTTGTTGGTCATCCCTAAATAAAGCGTTCCACTTTTGCTTGCCATGATATAAATCCAGTAATGCTTTCTATCCATAGAATACATTATAAGAGATTCCTCCATGCATCCCGCCCCGTCAAAGCGGGGGCGGGATTTAGTCGGAATGACAAATCTTTCAGTTTTCAAACAGGCTCTGAGAGAAATCGAAGGACGAGCTCTTCAAGTTATTAACGGATGCGGTCTTAACGAGCGCTAAATGGATTTTGTTTTGCTGTATACTCAGTTGAGGGCGCTGAATCATCGAATGGTGGGAAAAGATCATTCAAATCAGCATGTATTCGTCGCACTAATTCAAAACGATTTTTTTCAATAACTGGTGGTTTTTTTACTTCACTCGCCTCTATTTTTTTTGAGTAAAAATGTAATGAAAGTGAAGTAGCGGGAGTGCTCGGTTCATAGGTAATGCTATCCAATGTAATCAACCTCCCACTTTTATAGATATAATTTTCAAGAAAAGTGATAAATGCTTCTGATGACCCAGCCGTTTGAACATCAACAGTGAGCTCTTCAGAAGAATGAGCATCAAATGAAATACCCAAACCAGTTATGGTAAAATTCGTCTGCTGAGAAAATACATCAAGCGCATAAAAAATAGAAAAATAATCCTCTGTCTGAGGCAGTATGGTATTTAATGTCTTAATAAGCTGATCTATCTCATCTGAATCAAAAGAAGCTATAATTACTTTTTTTTTCTCTAATTGAGCAATTTCTTCAACAAGTTGCTGATTTTCTTTTTTACTTGTTTGATAATCAGTGATTTGACCTGGAAGTACTAAAGATAGTAATAAAATGAAAACAAAAAGGCTTATTAAATATATATAATTTTCCTTGATAAGTCTGAAGGTATATCTGCTAATTATTTTTTTCATGTAGTATGTCTTTTAGAGTGCCGTTGAACACTATTTCAAATGATTCATTTGCTTTTTCAGATGATACAGTAAATGCACTAAGAGTGATAGTATCAAAATTCCTTAAAAATTGATTCTTTTCAAAATTGTTCAGTATCTGGTGGAAATCGTCATAACGAGCAAAACGTAAAGTAAAATTAACCTTTCTGCCACTATCAAATTGTATTGTGCTGAGCTCGGCTGGCGGAGTAGATAAAGGAAGTTGTTCTTGCAAAAAACGATAATATTCTAAAAAATGCATATCTTTATCTATCGTACTTACTAACACGGTGCTTTTTTTATCAAAAAAGTCTACTTTTTTTTCAATGTCTTTTTTGGTCAATAATTCTGTGAGATAATCTTCTTTTTTTGATAAAAGCTTTTGTTTTTGTATATTTTCAGCTGTTTTTATAGAAAAAACAAAAACAAGACTAGATACACAAATAACCCCTATGATTACAACTCCAACACGTATCCGTGCAAATATTTTTTCTTTATACTCATACGTCTGTCTTCGGATGAGCAGGTTAATGGATTTTTTCACGATCGTATACTTGCCCCAATTGTAGGGATAAATAGACTAATTGAATCTTTGAAGAAATCAGAGACATTATTTTTGACGCAGTACTGAGAGATATCAAAACGGGTTACTGGTATCCCAATTGAGGATGATAATTTTGTATCTAATGAAAGAATACCCGATCCTTCTCCTAAAAGCATCGCACTTACGATAGGCGCGTTGAATCGAGATTTTGAACTCACTATAAAACGCTCAATTTCTGCCACAATTGTAGAAAGAGGGGAGGATAAAATTTTTCCAATATTATATGAGGTTTGTTGCTCAGAAAAACCCATAGATTCTAATAGTTTTTTGGTGTCTGTATCTGAAGTATTTAAGTTTGCTTGAATATCCTTTAAGAAAATAGTGTACCCAAGCGAAAAATTGTGTATTTGAAGAACGATATTGAGCTGACGATTATACAGATAGAAAGAGGTAGAAGAATACCCCATATTGATAAAAAGAATCAATGGAAATTCTTCATTTTGACTGTGTTGAACATCATTAATATCGGTTATAAGGCGAAACACTGCGCTCGCTTCATTTTCAATCACACTTGGCGCAAGTCCAGATGCCTCAACAACGGCAATAACCTTATCTAAAATACTCAAAGGAGATGCAACAAGAAGCAATGAAACCTTTTTTGTTTTTTTATTCTCATACAACACGTCTATATCCAGATTAACTTGATCAATAGGAAGGGGGATGAATTGATCTGCTTGGTATTTTATAGCCGACAATAATTCTTTTTCGGTCAGGATAGGCATCTCAATAATTTGAGAATAACTATATGTATCTGGAATCACGATATTAACTGCCTTTTTTCTAATTCCCGCATCCTGCATCAATTTTTGGATTAATTGTGATGTAGTATCAATAGCTTGTGGGGCATCTGAATGAAAAAAAGGTACTAAATTTTCCTGAAAACCAAAAGTATTAAACCTATATTGAGCTCCTTGTTTTACTATATCACCAATGGAAATATATTTATCTCCTATTGTCATAGTAAATGAGTTATTAGTCATATTTATTGAGTATGCAATACTGCCAATGAAAAGTCAAGGAAATTTAATATTATTTTGACACAAAACCATAACATAATTTATTTGTAGGGAACAGGCATGCCTGTTCCCTACATTGATACTCGTTTCGGAATCTACTATTAAATATATAAGATGATGAACCAAGTTCAGCATGACAATAATCTAAAAGCAATTTCGTAATTCGGGTTAATATAATTTATTTGTAGGGACAGGGCAATGCCCTGTCCCTACGGAATGTTTTGTTTTATGATTACGAATGATGACAATTCCATACATCTGATTAATTTCTCAATTTAACCTGAGTAGTGTAGTGTATTTTCGCATTTTCTTCTTGTCTTGTAGATGTTGGAGAATATGAGACAACGTCAAAATCAATCCTCACAATAGGAGGGCTAAATGTATTTTTTCTAAAACATTGCATAGAAAAAGAACTCTCTACTGAGACTTTTTGATTAGTAAGATTATATATGTCAGTTGCAGATGCAGTACGCGATGCGATTTTACTAGGACTTGCGCCATCATAAATAAAATAAAAAACAGCTCCATCTTTGTCTTTGAAATATAACTGATCATTTAACTGTGACTGACTGGATGCAGTTGAACAAATTTCAGTGATCAGAGTTTGATCGCTATAAATTCCTACGGCTCTTTGTTTTATGAGCGTTTCCATGATATTGACTGCATTGTCTCCATTACGTTTCACTTCTTGAAGAACGTATGTTTTTGCACGAGCCTGAAGCATAGTAAAAAAAATACCAAAAATAGCCGGAATAGTTATTCCAATGATTCCAATAACCACAATAAGCTCTATAATTGTAAATCCTCTGTATTTGTTTTTTTTCATACCATTTTATTCATTTTGCGCAAACACTGTATTCAAAGGAACAGTAAAAGTCCGTCCTCCCTCTTTCCATTCCACAGTAATATCAACATCTAGTTGGTTACGTTTTGATGGATCTGGATCGGTCGGGCTTGTATTTGCAGGATGATAAGACAGAGTGACATACCGTTTGAAAATAGCATCAGGCACAGTACCCACCACAAATTGAGATCGAATACATTTATTGCTACAGGTGAGATCAGAACAAGTTTCGGTTAGCGCACTTCCGTTTAGATTAATTGGACCATAACATACAGTACTCGTATTTGGGTATATTTGTATTGATGCTACAAACCCGCTCCAATCATCTTCTTTATAACTGCGCAACACTTCCCGCAGTTCTTCTCCATAATGAGTCGCAAGTATTTTATGACTACCGATTTTAGAGTTTTGTATTGAGTTCACTGCCAAATATGAAAGAGTGATGAAAATAAAAGAAATAAGAGAGGTAAAAATAAGAACTTCAATCAAAGTAAATCCTTGATTTTTCATTGTAAGGTAATTATCCCTGCCCGATCAACGTTTACTATTTTGAATTTATTGATGATCGTATTGGTTATTTTCAAGCTAAATCCGCCTTGGGCATCAAGAACGCTCGCACAGAAAGACGCTACACCATTACCAAAAGCTCTAAAACCATAACATACTGTTGAAGAACCAAAAGATGCGCCTGGAGTATTATTAACAAGTTGAAAATTAGAAGGCAAATTATAAAGCTGAGTCACAGTAGAAAAACAGCCCGCTTGATTATTAGTTGCATATAATTTATAGTTATTGGAAACGGATTGAAATAGATAACCACCATTAAAAATGTGACAAGGATTAGTATTTCCTGGAATATACGAAGGAGGCTGTTGTCCTGTTGTAGCCATTTTTTTTGCCAATTCCAATATGCTGACAATACGTTTTGTTTCCTCTTCAAATTTTCTTTGCTCATTAAAATACCGATAGCCTGCAAATGAAAGCCCTGTAAAAACAATCATAATTGTGGTAGTGATAAGTATTTCAATTAGAGTAAATCCGCGCAATTTTTTAGTCATATAGGTCAATTGAAGATAATTTTATTTTTGTCCATACGGACCAACGCAATAACTACAGTTAATTCCTACTCCACATGCAGGTGAGGCTAAACCAGCACATACCGTGATAACACTTTCCAGCCCAGCGGCCAATGTATAATCAGAAGGTGAGGCTCTATTATAATAATAGATTCGCCCGGTACACTGAGGATCTTTCGGCACTTTTTGCAAATATACAGTATCCGGATTCGGCACAGTGTCAATAAGTGTATTATCATTACAATCAACCTTAAGCTCAATTGTGGCGCCTGCGCTGGAAGGGTATTCACCTTTATCACTTCTCCATTGTTCAATTGCCGCACGGATTTGTTCCAGATCAGCTCGCCTTCGCGAATCTCTGGCGCTCCTTTGAGTCGCTACATAGCTCGTAAACATAAATGCCGCCAAAGAAGCAAGAATTCCAATGACAATTATCATTTCAAGAAGGGTAAATCCTTTATGTTTATTACTTATATCATTTATCTTCATCTTTAAGTAGTATGTCAATAAAGTCAGCTATTTGTCAACAGGTAATTTTTTTTAACTTCATATAAAATATGATCTATAGCTATTTGAGCGTTTACATTGTTTTTGAGTATGAGATTTCTTGTCTTGAGGATTTCTTTCAGTATTTTTGGCAGAGTAGATAAAGGAAGAGGATTGTTTGTTTGAGAATCTTTCATCATCTTTCTGATGGTTGTCAAAAACCCATCACAGTACCATATTGCTTTATCACGATCAGTTACTATGTAATCATTAAATAATTGTGGTAATGATTGAACCAAAAAATCATTTTCTTTTAACAAAGTCATTTTAAGTTTTTCATTTTTCATTTTTAATTTATGTACGGTGCATCTAGATATTACTGTCGGTAAAATAGAGCCTATTGAAGAAGAAATCAGTATGAAATATGCAGTATCTCCTTTTTCCTCAAGCGTTTTTAAAAAAGCATTCTGCGTCTCCTTTCGTGCAGTCTCAAAATCATGCAGTATAAAAAGACGTTTCGCCACATTAACTCGTACCAAATGAGATTGAACTTCTCTCACGTGCTCTATACTTATTACATTTGGACTTTTTTTGTACTTAAAAATGGAAAAGGGCAGTATGGCGTATTTTTTTACAAAATCAGTTATAAACCTATTTATTTCCCTTACATTATTTGATATCAATAAAATCGGCATCATTATTTTTTATTTTTTATATTTAATTTTTTATATTTAATTGCATTTTACCAAAAAATTTTTTATATTAAATATTATGACAATACCAATTAAAGAATTATTGAATTTGCTTGTCTTTCAAAAAGCACTTTCTCAAAAGGAAGCAGATAGTTTTGAAGTTGAATCGCTTCAAAAAAATATTCCCATTGACGAATATATCCTCAAGTATACAAAAGTAAAAAAAGAAGAACTGCTGAAAGCAAAATCTAAAATTTTGCAGGTTCCATGGGTAGATGTCAATTTCATTCCCATCACTCCGCAAGCGCTTTATTTCGTACCCGAATCAATTGCACGCAATTATGTCGCCATCCCCTACGAACTTGATCAAAAAGAAGGGACTCTCAAAATAGCCATGGCAGACCCCCTGAACATTCAGATAGTTGAATTTTTAGAAAAGAAAACAAATAAGAAGATCATCCCTGTATTCGCTCTCGCAGAGGATATCAAAAAAGCCATAGATGTTTTTTATAATCAAGCTCTTTCTCCCGATGTATCTGCGGCTCTTAAAGACATATCGCCAGAAGCAAAAACAGCCACTGCCCATAAAAATCTATCGGAAATTGTATATGAAGCCCCTATCGCAAAAATTGTCGTGTCCATACTTGAATTTGCAGTTGGGGGTCGTGCATCAGATATCCATATAGAACCTGAGGAATTAAAGACACGGGTACGATACCGTATTGACGGCATATTACATGAGAAACTCACATTGCCAAAACAAATCCATGATTCACTTGTCTCACGAATCAAAATCATGTCTGGTTTAAAAATTGATGAAAAACGCATTCCGCAAGACGGTAGGTTTAATTTCAAAACAGGAAATGAAAATATAGACCTTCGCGTCTCAACACTACCCACCGTCCATGGAGAAAAAATAGTGATGAGACTTTTGAAAAAAACAGGAGGGATACCAAGCCTTTTTGAACTTGGATTAAGAGGACCTCAATTAAAAATACTTGATGAAGCCATTGCTCGTCCCTATGGTATCATTTTAGTTACTGGACCTACAGGATCAGGAAAAACAACCACGCTCTACTCAATATTGTCAAAATTAAATAGCCAAAAAGTAAATATCGTTACCATTGAGGATCCAGTTGAATATCAACTGATTGGAGTCAATCAAGTACAAATCAATCCACAAGCTGGACTGACCTTCGCATCAGCCATCCGTTCATTTCTCCGCCAAGATCCTAATATCATATTAGTTGGCGAGATTAGAGATACAGAAACCGCGCAACTTGCTATACAGGCAGCGCTTACTGGACATTTAGTTTTTTCTACTCTTCACACCAATGATGCCCCAACCGCAATCCCGCGACTGATTGATCTCGGAGGAGAACCTTTTCTTATTGCTTCGGTTTTAGATATAGCGCTTGCTCAACGCATCTGTCGTAAAATATGCGTACATTGTAAAGTATCATACACTCCTCTCCCTGAGATAACACACAATATCAAGCATGTGCTTGGCGCATATTTTCCTGCCTCGTTGGAAAGTACTCTACAGTTATATAAGGGAAAAGGATGTCCTGAATGTAATGACACCGGGTACTATGGGCGAGTCGGCATATTTGAAGTATTAAAAATCACTCCAGTCATCGCTCAATTGATATTGAAGCAGACTGCAGTAACAGAGATTGAACATATCGCACAAAAGGAAGGGTTTATGACTATGAAACAAGATGGGTTTATAAAAACCCTTGAAGGCATCACCACTATTGAAGAAGTGCTACGCGTCGCAGAGACATAAACGTAGAAGCTATTTGACTTTTTATATTTTATATTTTATAGTAAAAATATGGACATCGTCAGATTGTTGAAATATGCTATTGAGAGAAATGCCTCAGACCTCCATATCGTGCCTCTTTATTATCCGGCAATACGAATAAACGGAGAATTAATTCAACTAAAAACATTAGAGATATTAACTCCAGAACAGACGCAAAAACTGTTGTTGAGCATATTACATGAAGAACAAAAAGAAAATCTGATGATTAACAAAGAACTTGATCTAAGCTACAGTATTGAGAACCACCGTTTCCGAGTAAATATCTATTTTAGTAAAGGAGCTATGTCTGGCTCTTTTCGTGTCATTCCTCGAAAAATTAAAACCATTGAAGAGCTTGAGCTCCCAACTCTTCTTCACCAATTCACCGATCTGAAACAGGCGTTTATTTTAGTTACCGGCCCTACAGGCGAAGGCAAATCTACCACACTTGCGGCTATCATAAATGAGATCAATGAAAAATATTCCCGCCACATACTCACCATTGAAGACCCCATTGAATATGTATATCCAGAATCAAAATCAATCATCTCACAAAGAGAGATTGGATATGATACCCACGCATGGACCATAGCTTTACGATCTGCCCTGCGCGAAGA
The DNA here is from genome assembly GCA_035290045.1 of Patescibacteria group bacterium. Lineage (GTDB taxonomy): Bacteria > Patescibacteriota > Microgenomatia > UBA1406 > HO2-37-13b > DATDVH01. The sequence goes on from DATDVH010000013.1 coordinate 31,872, forward strand.
TCCAGATACCGTACTCATCGGCGAAATGAGAGATTATGAGACTATTCAAACCGCCCTTACCATAGCTGAGACCGGTCATCTTGTTTTCTCAACTATTCACACGAACTCAGCATCCCAGACTATTGATCGTATCATTGATGTATTCCCATCTCATCAACAGAATCAAATCAGAATGCAATTATCGCTCGTATTAAAAGCCATCGTATCTCAACGATTGATACCTAATATCACCAATGAAAAAAGAATTCCTGCGTGTGAAATATTGATAAATAATTCTGCGATCTCATCAATCATACGAGATGGTAAAACTTATTTGATTGATAACGTTATTCAGACATCCTCAAGTGAAGGAATGATACTTTTGGAAACATATCTTTACAATCTCTACACGCAAGGAAAAATTAGCAAAGAAACAGCTCTTACTTATGCAATTCGTACTAAAGAAATGAGTAAAATGATCAAGTAGATACCATAACATGAAATACTCATACAAAACACTAGAAAATAACGCTATAAAAAAAGGACATATACAAGCGTCTTCTATTGATGAAGTTACCAGATTTCTGCGATCAAAAAACTTACTGATTATTGATATTTATGAACAAAACGATAAAGTTTATGAATTTATCCAATCTGTACTCTACCGCATATCATTCAATGATGTGGTTAATTTTACTCGCCAGCTTGCTATCATGCTCAATGCAGGGTTAACTCTCATCAACTCGCTTGATATCCTAAAAAAACAAATCACTAATAAACCAGCGCTTTTGAAAATGATCAAACAGATAGATGATGACATCCGATCTGGAATTAATTTCTCTTCTGCGCTCAAAAAGCAGAGTCAACACTTTGGTTCGCTCTATATCGCGCTCGTCAAGGCAGGCGAAGCATCAGGAAAACTTGACGATATATTACTTCGTCTTGCAGATAACTTAGAAAAAAAAAGAATATTGATTGGTAAAATCAAAGGAGCGCTTATTTACCCCGCGATCCTGATCGTTGGCATGCTCGCTGTCATGATAGTGATGATCACTTTTGTAGTACCTAAATTGATTGAAATATACGCGAACTTTGAAGCAGGCGAACTTCCAGCTGCCACAAAAACGCTGATATTCATATCAAACATTTTTGTTCATTTTTGGCCGCTTCTCATCATCGGATTAGCAGGTATTATATTAGGGGTGCGTGCAATCACGCGAACAAAAGGAGGTAAAACAATCGTGGATAGATTTATCTTAAAATTACCAGTTATAGGAAAAATAATCTCAATATCCTCTCTTGTTGATGTAACCCGCACATTTTCAATTCTTATCGGTTCAGGGGTGTCTATTCTTGATGCCATCACGATAGTAAAAGAGACATCAGGCAATAGCGTCTATCAATCCGCGTTCTCACATGTGTATAAAAAAGTTGAAAAGGGAGAATCACTTGGAACTGCTCTTGAACGTGAAGGCGTGTTTCCTCCCATATTAGTACAGATGGCAAAGGTCGGAGAAGAATCTGGACATCTTGATGAAACCATGATGAGGATATCTCGCTATTTTGAGATACAGTCCGAAGAAGCCATCAAAGCCATGACAACCCTTATTGAACCGGTTATTTTGCTTATTTTGGGGGTGGGAGTTGGA
>DATDVH010000014.1:0-15714 GCA_035290045.1 Patescibacteria group bacterium
CAGTACTTGCAGTCACGTTACTTCTTGCCTTAAATCCCGCAGAAGCGCAAAAGAGAACACGAGATACAAAAAGACTAAGAGATGTTGCGACATTGCAGGCGATTATAAATCAGTATTTGGAAAGTGGAGTAGCTATACCTGCAGCAAGTTGTCTTGATGATGCACTTCCTGTTGCTTGCAATAGTAACCTTATAGGAGCAAGTGCAGCAGGAAATACACCACAACCATGCAACCCGGCAGCAAATAATGGACAGGCTAGAACTTTTGTATCGGGTGCCTCACCAACCCTTGATACCACAGGTTTTGCAAGGTATCAAGCGCGAGTGACCGGTAGCGATTATGAAGTAAATGTACGTCTGGAAGCAGAATCAAATAGAGCATTTGTGTCTAACGATGGCGGCCCTGCTGCCGATAATTGGTATGAAGTATTTAGTAGTGCTCCAGACGTTATTACACACTAAAAATTGTTATCTTTTAAGAATATATATCAATCCTATACTTTAAGAATGATAAAAAGGGAGATGAAAGTCTCCCTTTTGTTATACTATTCTTATGAATATATTCGTCTTACTTTCAATACTCTTCCTATACATCTCAAGTCTCAGCAATACCATATTCGGCGGAGACGCAGGAGACCTCGTATCGGCAATACTCACCAAAGGATTTCCTCATCCTCCTGGATACCCGCTCTATACGATGCTGGGGATCATAGCAAACATACTTCCTTTGTCATTATCTCCCGCAGGAAAAATCACGCTTATCTCGCTTTTTTCCACTTTTTTCTCGCTTATTATTTTTGTACAAATTATTAGAGAAATCGCCGCACCTAAATATATTCATACAGTCATTCTATCAGCAGTAACTTACTTCATCGGTTTTAATTATCTAATATGGCTCTACAGTATAATCCCTGAAGTATTTCCGCTCAATACTGCCATCACCCTCTCCTTATTTTACTCGGCGATCAAATGGCACAAAGCACAAAAGATCAAATTTTTGTACCTTATGTCTTTTCTTATTGGTCTCGGGATCACTCATCACCATACATTTGTATTAGTCATTCCATCAGTCATCTATCTTATATACATCAAGAGAAAAAAACTGCGTATCATGGGAAAAGAAAAAGCATTTATCGCTCTCTCTTTTTTGACAGGAACACTTCCTCTTATATATCTTTTGTACCACCGATCAGAAGTCGTATGGGACAATACTCGTACTATAGCTGGTTTTATCGCAGTACTGACTCGAGCACAATACGGTTCTTTTACCGCTGGATCTTTTATCACCAACCTCGCATCGCATAGAATCTTACAGATTAAAAATCTCTTATTTTTTATGCGTAATGATTTTACCATCTGGGGACTTATCATCGTAGGAGTAGGACTTATTTTTTATTTTACGCGTAAGAAATCAGAGACAAAAACTCTTCTCACCGCATTGATGCTTAACATTTTTTTATTCGGTCCTGCTTTTTTATTTTATGCGAATTTTCCCTTGGCAAGCGATATTTATTTTGCCACAGTAGAACGGTATCTTATCATCTATTATTTTTTCTTTGGAATGCTTCTTTATTTTGGTTTTTACTGGGTATACACACTCTGTAATAATTATGTGATCAACCGACTTGTTGACAAGACGTATTTCAAAAAAAGCCTCAAAATCTGTATTCTTATAATGATTTGGCTTCTTCCTTTTCAATTATTTATGAAAAATAAGCGATTTATCTATCCTTTGAATAATGACCGCACTGCTGAAAATTTTGGAACTGATATCCTACGCGTCCCTGAGAGAAATGCATTATTACTCGCTTCATCAGATACAGTGCTTTTCAATACTCAATACATATATCATGCCTATCCTCATTTACGAAAAAATATCACTTTCATTGACCCTAGCAAATTCAAGCTCAACAACGATTATCAACATATCATTCAGTCTGCGTATCCAAAAATGCGCATAGTCCCATTTGATCAAAGTAAAAAAGACTTTTTCGTTACTATTTCATCAAGTCTTATACTCCCAAATATATCTGTATATGACGCAATATATAGTGATATGCCACATCCGTTAAAATCACCCACTGACTATACCTGGATCCCGTATGGCATGCTCTATAAATTGGAAAAAAAATCCTCCGCGAAAGATATTAAAAACAGAGAATACAATGAGTGGTTTTGGAAAAATTCTTCTTCTCAACACATCATAGATACATTAAAGAAGGATAAAACTGCATTATCTCATTTTTTCACACGAGAGATCGTCAGTCAATATGCAAGAGGACACCAACGGACTGCCTATTATTATCTTGAGCTTGATCAAGATCTTAACACTGCCAAACGGCACATACAAGACTCTATTTTCCTTGAACCTGATAATAGTTACAATTATTTGCTTCTTTCCAATTATTATTTTCGTACAAAACAGTGTAACTCCGCAGAAAAAACCATCCTTGATAAGACTTCTCTTAAATCTAATGATTTTAATGATAAATACAGAGTGTTATTTTTATCACAACTTGACGCAATCGGTAGCCAGTGTTATACCGATAAAAAAGATAAGGAGAGAATCAAAAAAAAACTTAAAGAACTTACAAAATCAATCTCTCAACCTCTTGAGAAATTTTAGATCAATCTTTTTAAGAGCGAATAGAAAAATAATAAGGGTGGCTAATGATATATATACCCCGTACTTGAACATACGATTTTCATAGACCAATTCTACCGTATGTGTTCCTTTTGGAATATCAATACCGATATGAACCAGATTCGTTTTATATATAGGCGTCTCTTTCTTATCTACATACGCATGCCATTCCGGATACCAGTTTTTCTTGAATACTAGAAATGTCTGATTGTCAAAATTTCCCTTCAGATTAACAGAGATATCAGTCATTTTTTGACTGGTTATGCGTATGTTATTATTTTTATTCATCAGCGAACTTTTTTTGCCTTCAACGAAAGATTCTTTTTCAAGATTCTTGATTCCTTCATACTGATTTTCAAAATCTTTAAGATAGGTTATCGGGATGAGCTTTTGAGGAATATACCACTTGTTGTCTTTGATGTCTTTGATCGCATACAGTCGTATTGTGATCCCATATTGACTGACCGAATCTATTTGTTGAAAATCCTTATTTTTCAATTGCGAAGAAGCAATAACATATTTGACGCCAAGCAATCTGAATAATTGTGTTATATGTACTGTATTAGTTACTTCTCTATCATATCTTTTTACACTATTTATAAGTAAGGAATGAAAATAATCTTGTCTGCGCAATAATAAAGGAGTGTTTATATCATAAATTTTTTTACCATATAGTAAATTTGAGTTGGGATACAGGTAATTTTTGAAAAATATATAACTATTAACAGCTTCTGTATCGTTCCATCCTTTTTTCAGGAATACTTTATTCCATTCAGTAGGTTGATCAAGAGTAATATACGCAAATTTTTCGTCAATTTTTTTTGCGAGTTTTGGCTCATACAATATCATATCTTTATTAACAAAAAGATGATACTGATAAACAAAAAATATCAAATCAATGACATTAACCAATAAAATTATAATGAGAATCACCTGTATGATTTTATTGCTTTTTCTGTAAAGAAAATCCGCAAAGAACGCAACTATCAACGACATAAAAAAAACCGCCATCATCAAATATCGAGATGGAACTCTAAAGAAACTAAAGGGAGGAAAGTTAAATACAAAATACAGAGGAGAATTTTTACCCAACGCGAGTAAAATAAATAAAATAAAAAGTGAAAAATTCAAAATAAAAAATCGCTTATATTTCTTGTTTTTTATAAAAAAAGCTCCTATGCAACTTATGATAAAAAGCAAAAATAATATGCGACCCACATAGGGAGTATTTTCCCAGAATATACCCCATTGAGACGAAAAGGGCGGATAAGTACCAAGTTTTGGATTACCAAACGAATATGGACTAAAAAAACTTATTAGGTTTTTGAATTGTAAAGGAAAAGCAGTTAAAGATTCATAAGACAATTGTATCGTGCGTGATGCAAAATCAGTGAGCATAAAAGTAGGTAAAATTTGTGGAAGAGCGATGAGAAAACTAACAGCTATAAAAATAAGCAAAATAATACTATGTTTTACTACTATAAAGAACTTTCTAAATGTTATGAAAAAAAGTAGAGTAAACCATAATAAAAAACCAAAAAAAACGAGAAATGAAATCTGCATATATCCAGCAAATATTGTTTGGCACGAAACAAAACAAAAAAATACGATATGCCTTTTTTGCATTGTGCTTAAAAACCTAAGATAAAGAAAAAAAAGTAAAGGAACTGTAGAAAAAGTTTGTATTAAATTAATGTGAACCATCTGTAAGGTAAAAACACCATAGATGCTAAAACTCAAACTGATCAAAAATGCGATAATCTGAGATAATTTCAGCTCTTTCAGTAGCAAATACATCCCCATTGACAGCGTAAAAAATACAAAGACAAAAAGTAAATTATATCCTATATGAAAAGGAAATAGTGTAAGAAAAATGATATTAGGTAGATATAAAGATCCTATCTGTCCCTCTGAAAATAAGGGAAAACCTCCCTGAAGTTTATCTGTCCAGAACGGAAATCTTAGCTGTCTTAAGGTATCTCCTAAAAAGTGCTTGACTGAAATATTAAAGTGAAATGCATCGCTCTCTCCAAAATCTGGTGTAAAAATCAATTTATTTTTATAAATAAAAAAAAGAAAAACATATAATATAATAAATAGTGATATAAATATAAAATCCTTTTTTTTTATAGTTTTTAGTTTGACCATTTTTAATTGTTTTATTATACCTTAATGAAAACAATACATCTTGATGATATACGGCAAAAAGAAGATCTGCATTGGTGGCATGTAGCCAAAAAAGAACTCATTGTTTCCATAATAAAAAACATCATTGAATCAAACTCATACACTCACCCTAAAATCTTAGAGATAGGGGCTGGCACAGGGACCATGCTTAAAAATTTTATCACTATTGCTGAGGTGACTGCTCTTGATATAAGTAAACAAGCATTACATTATTGTAAAACAAAAGGAATACGTAATTTAATACATGCTGATTTAGAAACTTATCAAGATTTTAAACATAATTATTATGATATTATTATATGTTGTGATCTACTAGAACATATTCAAAATGATGAGAAGGCTTTGAAAAAAATCAACTCTATGTTAAAAAAAAAGGGAACATGCATATTACACGTACCTGCAAATCAAAAACTATACTCTTATTGGGACAAATTTCTTGGACATTATAGAAGATATGAGATAAAACAACTCAAAAATAAGCTGGAACATTGCGGTTTCCGTGTTAATTTTATCTCATATAGAGTATCATTTCTTTTTCCTTTTGCTTTTTTATTTAGAAAATATAAAAATCTCTTTCAAAAAAATTCTTCTAAAATATCCTCTGATTTCTTTTACATACCCTTTTTAAATACAATTTTGTTTTTCATTACAAAAATTGAAGATTTTCTAATAATACGATCTATTATACGTCCCTCGTTTGGACTATCAATTATCGCTATTGTTAAAAAAAAGTAATGCTTATTTCACTTATTATTCCTCTATACAACGAAGAAAAAAGATTGACTCATTATTTTCCTAAATTATATATTTTTATGAGCAAAAATTTTGATGAGAGAACATTTGAGATTATTTTAATTGACGATGGATCTGTTGATAATACAAAACAAATTGCGAACCAACTTGATCAAATATATACCGATATAGCATTAAAAATTGTATCTTACCATAGAAATCAAGGTAAGGGATATGCAATACAAGCTGGAGTACTGATAGCAAAAGGAGATTATATTTTTTTTTCTGATATTGACTTATCCACAGATCTTGCATTTATCAAAAAAGCACTTGCGCTGTTGCAATTTAAAAATTTTGATATTGTTATTCCTTCGCGTAGATTGAAACAAAGTAGTTTAGTAAAAAAACAATCATATCTTAGAGAATACATGGGAAAAACATATACATATTTAGCAAATAGAATTCTTAATCTTGAATTCACTGATATAACCTGTGGATTAAAAGGATTTAAAAGAGAATCTGCAAAAAAAATATTCCGTTTTTTATCTTCCCGCACATGGTCATTCGACGCTGAAATTTTATATAAAGCAAAACAACTAAATTACAAAATAGCTGAAATACCTACTGTATGGAAAAATGATCAAAACTCAAAAGTGAATCTTTTTTCAGATTCTCTCAAATCGTTTATAGACTTAATCAAGATACGATTGAGCAATATTTAAGGCTTTTCCATCTCCTTTATCACTTCCTCATCCTTATAACTAATGTTTTTAGAATGAATTCAGACATTATTCGTGCCTCATCTTCCTCCATATTTTCTAAGCTGATTAAATTTTTTATATTTCATGAAAACGTCAACTTTATTTCACTTTTACTACTTTTTTAGTCAGAATTCTGAAATAATTTGCTTTTTTTTATTTTTTCCCCTTGACACGATGATAGATAGTATAGTAAATTGTATACTATATGGGAACGTATAAAATAACTAAAATAAAATTTATTACTGAACTGAAAGATAAAAACATTGCGCTTTTTACTTCATACGATATCCAAAAGATTTTTGATATCAAAGCTACAAGCACACTCAAAAAAATACTTGAACGACTCAAACAAGACAATATTATACAATCTTTAATGAAAAATAAATATCTTTTTTTGCATACCACACATAAGCCCTCTGATTTTGCAACTGCTCAATTCTTGCGCACACCTTCTTATATCTCTCTTGAATCAGCACTCTCATACTACGGTCTCGTAGATCAATTTCCCTACCGCATATCATCTATTACTTCTACAAAGTCCTATTCAATTCAAATACTGTCAAAAATCTTTATATATTCTCAAGTCAAAAAAGAGTATTTTAGGGATTATGTCAAAATAGATGATTTTCTTATTGCTTCAAGAAAAAAAGCGGTCTTTGATTATCTTTACTTTATTTTTAAAGGATTAAGACCTGCTAATATGATACAACCTATTATTCAAAAAACAAAAAGGGAAAAAGTGCTTGATTATATATATAAAAACGCAGACTTATCGTTTGCACGTTTTATAAAAAACCATGCTTAATTACGATTTTATTTTAAAAAAATCAAATACATCTCATATTGATAGGATTACTATAGAAAGAGAATATTGGCAATTGATCTTCCTTCAACAGCTTTATGTACCAAAAAACTCTGATTCTTTATTTTTCAAAGGTGGTACTGCAATTCGCTTTCTTTTCAATTCCTTTCGTTTTTCTGAGGACCTGGATTTTACCAGTACTTTAACCAAAAAAGAAACTGAATCATTACTCTCTTACACATTTAATTTTTTTCACAAAAATGCGTCGGAGCAGATTGAGATAAAAAAGGAACCTGTTTTTAAAAAATTTGAAGAGAACTCGCTTAAATATAGATTTTTGTTTACACCGTATCAAGGATCTCAAAAAACATCTATAAGAATTGATGTTTCTTTTAGGGAAAAACCTCAAGCGCCAAAAAAATCAGTGCTTGTTCCTTTTGACTATCCCATTTCTCCCTATCCGTTAGTCGTACATTTAGGATCAGGAGAAATTTTAGCAGAGAAAATTCGTGCACTATTAGTACGAAGTCAACCAAGGGATTTATTTGATATATGGTTTTTGCTTACTCAAAAAATACCAATTGATGAAAAAATCATAGAAAAAAAGATGACACTGTATCCAGATATTAAATTTAATATCAATACCTTGAATCAACACATTCAAATGTATGATGAGAAAAAACTTAAAATGGATTTAAATCAGTTTCTACCAATACAATATAGAACGTTCTATAAAGAATTAAAGAATAAAACACTTGAAATGTTGTCATAATTTTTCCATCTCCTTTATCACTTCCTCATCATTCGGGTTAATATTTTTCAAAATATATTCATACATCTCTCGCGCCTCGTCCTTACTCCCATATTTTTTCAGAAGCTGCCCCTTGAGAAAATACGCATCGCGGTAGTTATTTTTAAGCTGCATCGCACGGTCAATGGTCGCAAGCGATACGTTTTTATATGTCTCTCGCTCCTTCTTATCTTTTTCTTCATCGTACGCATACGAATACACTAACGCTTTCATATAGAATGTTTTAGGGTCAGTGGGCGCCAACTCTGAAGCATGATTAAACGCCATGATTGATTCATAAAAATACTTCTTTGCCGACGTCATCTGATAAAAAAGAAAATAATTTTTTGCTTTTGTCCTCCAATACAACATATTGTCATACGAAGCACGAAGAGATAACCTATTGTACTGATCTGCACGAACCATGAGTTTCTGAGTTATGGTATTTTCTCTTTGATACGAGGTCAGATATGCTTCTGTTGCCAAATATGATGAGAGCTTATCCTGATAGACATGCTCATAATGCATGTTCAAACTCCTATCAAGTAGACTCACTGCCTCATCATACTGATCCTCTCGTGCTTTTTCTTGAGCTTGTGCATAGAAAATATCTGCCGCAAAATAGGTAGCTAAAAAAATAACTAACAAAATAAAGATAAAAAAATTCATCAAAAAACCACTTTTCTGCCTCCATGATAAGGAAATTATTTTTAGAGTTTTATTTTGATCATATGGTTGAATAAGAATAATGATAAGCGCTGGGATAAGAAAAAAGAAAAGATTGATGGTAGATGTAGAAAAACCAAAAAAATTCGTAATGAGAATAGTCATCCAAGAAATAAACAGTATGGTTTGTAAACTGTCAGCAATTTTTAGTTTTTTTATCATATTCCAAACAAAAGAAAATATAAGAATAAGATATGCTCCCAATCCAATAAATCCCGTAGTCGCTAAATAATTCAAATATTCATTATGCGCTTTATTATAGATAAAATCCCATTCAGACGTCTGGTTATGCGAAAGTGGACGAGTAAAATAATATGAATATGCAAATGTCTCCACTCCTGTACCAAGCCACGGATATCGCACTGCCAAATCCCATGCACCCTTCCACACTATTTTCCGTATATCAGCCGAGTCGGTGATTGCCGATGACTCAACACGAGACGATACTACTGGAGCACGACCATGTAAAAAAGAAATATATTTATCTATTTTCTCAATTCCTGTTTTGAAAATAAAAAGAAGAATACCCAATGATAAGATAAAATACAATGTGGGGCGAATAAGCTTTTTTTTGGCAAAAATTATATATATTAATAATACGATTACCCCAATACCCATTGCCAGAAGAGCAGAACGAGATCGGGTAAAAAGAAGAGCGGCAAAGTTGAGAAATAAATAACCCGCATATACAATCATCAATAATCGTCTTTTACCATATGATTTCATGAAAAAATAGAAACCAATAAAAAAATGAATCACAAGATACGCGCCAAGCCAATTCGGTTGGCCTAAGGTAGAAAACATACGGATTGCAGGTTGAAATTGAACAGTCCAGCAGGAATTATTCAAAGTTCTGGTAAATATCCAACAGAGGAAATCGTATCCTACTCTACCGGGCAAACCAATGAGTATAACTGCTAAAGACGAGAGAAGAGAAAATTGTAATAACTTAAACACATCTGAAACTTTGGAAATAGTTGATACAAAAGCATAAAATAAAATAAGATATGAAAATAGCGAAAGCAACCCACCATTAAATCTTCCATAATATCCAAAAAAAGAAGTATGCTTATCTATTGAAAATAGAGTTGAAATCAGTTGAGTGATAAAAAATAACAAGAGAGGCACATCAAGAAATGTTCTTTTTAATATAATTTTTTTATATATAATCATTTTAGTCAACCAAATAAAAAGAATAGATGCGGTAATAAAATAAATAAAAATCATTTTATTGAACTCAAAAAGCTCGCTTGTTTTATGGTAAACAATCAGGGGAGTCAAAAAGAACAAACACCCGTAGAGAAAAAATATTATACGATCAACAATAGTAACAGTCCTTTTCATTTTTAATTTTTTATGTTTTTTATTTTTAACTTTTAATTTTTAATTTAATAACATGTCTATTGTATCAAAATTAAAGTCATTGTCAGCTCATTTTTTAGGAAGCGCTCAGATAGCGGTTGACCTGGGAACTTCAATGACACGCATCGGCATATATGAAAAAGGTATTGTCTTGAGGGAGCCAACCTACATCGGCGTCAACACAAAGACAAACGAATATCTATTCTTCGGACAAGAAGCAAAGGAAATATACGGAAAAGCCCCCCATTTTATACACGTCATACAACCTGTGAAAAATGCAGTGATTGCGGATTTTGACGCAAACGTACTTTTGATGGAGCATTTTTTGCAAAAATCAGTATTTCCCTTTTTTTTAAACAAAAGTTTTATCAAGTCAAAATTGAACGGATATAGTGTCGTCCCTACCTCTTCAACTGAGGTTGAACAAAAAGCTATTCAAGAATCATTGGTCAAAGCTGGTTTATCCGAAGTATTTTTGATTGAAAAACCTCTTGCGACAGCATTTGGAATAGATGCACCGCTTTTTTCACACACTCCTCTCTTCATCATTGATATGGGAGGAGGAATTATAGAGATGTCCATCATGATCATGGGAGGTATTGTCACCTACAGATCAATTAAAAATGCCGGGAAAAATATGGATCAAAAAATTATCAACTACATTCATCTCAAATATGGAGTACATATCGGAGAACAAACTGCGGAGCAAGTAAAAATCAGATTACTCTCATTTACTAACGAACAAAAAAGTGCGACTATACGAGGAAAATCACTGGAAAATGGATTGCCAAAATCAGTAAGAGTCACCTCAAATGATATTAAGGAAGCGTTAGCAAATAGTCTCAATCAAATTATAGATACTGCAAAAGAGTTGATTGAGACAGTACAACCAGAGATAATTGACGGCATAGTTAAAAGCGGAATAATCCTAACAGGCGACCTTGCACATGTGCCTGCAATTGATTCATTTATTTCTACTGATCTGAAAATACCCGTCATAATCTCTGAAAATCCACAGGATGCGACCATAAATGGCATTTTGAAACTCATCAGTTCTAAAGAACATTTATCAAGAGTGTTAATCAAATAAAAATAATGACGCTTGTTTTTTTGAAATAACACTATATAATATCTACAGTTTGCAATTATTTTCGCACTTTGACAATAAGAATGTGGTAGGAAGCTAAGCATTAGATTATTTTATGCAAATAAAATATGAAAATGTCTAAGCTATTGGTATTTTTTTTAAGAGTTTGATCCTAGCTCAGGATGAACGCTAGCGGTGTGCCTAAGATATGCAAGTCGAGCGGTCTGACGAAAGTCAGATAGCGGCGGACGGCTGAGTAATACGCACGAACTTACCCCCATCTAGAGAATACCCCCGCGAAAGCGGGGCTAATACTCAACAGTACTGACGACTGCAAGGTCGTCAATTAAAGAGCTTAACTGCTCGGGCGGGGAGAGGCGTGCGCACTATCAGGTAGTTGGAAGGGTAACGGCCTCCCAAGCCTATGACGGTTAGCTGATCTTACGAGGATGGACAGCCAGAGGAGCACTGAGACACGGGCTCCACACCTACGGGTGGCAGCAATCAGGAATAGTTGGCAATGGACGAAAGTCTGACCACGCGACACCGCGTGCGGGAAGAAGCTCTTACCGAGCTTAAACCGCTGTGATAGGGGAAAAAGTTTCGACATCGTCGGGATTGATGGTACCCTATTAGAAAGTGACCGCTAACTGCGTGCCAGCAGCGGCGGTAATACGTGGGTCACGAGCGTTATCCGGTGTTACTGGGCGTAAAGCGTATGTAGGTGGTTTATTAAGTTACTTTTTAAATTTTCTTGCTTAACATGAAAAAAGGAAGTAATACTGATAGACTTGAGTTTTCTTTAGGGAAATCGGAATGTATGGAGGAGTAGTGAAATGCGTTGATACCATACAGAACACCAGTGGCGAAGGCGGATTTCTGAAAGATAACTGACACTGAGATACTAAAGCGAGGGGAGCGAATCGGATTAGAGACCCGAGTAGTCCTCGCCCTAAACGATGCGTGCTAGCTGCAATGTCCGGATATCAGAGTTCAGAGATGTAAAAATCTGACTTCCGATATCCGAATGTTGTGGCGTAGCTCACGCGTTAAGCACGCCGCCTGGGAAGTATGATCGCAAGATTGAAACTCAAAGGAATTGGCGGGGAGACACACAACTAGTGGAGCATGTGGTTTAATTCGATACAAACCGAAGCACCTCACCAGGGTTTGACATGATAGGTATTTAGGGCTGTGAAAGCAGACACCGATTTTAAATTTATTTTTGAAAACCTATCAAAGCTGTTGCATGGCTGTCGTCAGTTCGTTCCGTGAGGAGTGCCCTTAAGTGGGACAACGAACGCAACCTTCGTCCCGAGTTATATCTGTCTCGGGAGACTGCTCTATCATTTGATAGGGAGGAAGGAGAAGCAGACGTCAAGTCAGCATGACGCCTATGCCCTGGGCTACACACATGCTACAATGGATACGACAGAGGGTTGCAAGCTTGTAAAAGTAAGCGAATCCCAGAAACGTATCCCCAGTGGGGATTGAGGTCTGAAACTCGACCTCATGAACGCGGAATTAGTAGTAATCGCGGATCAGCTATGCCGCGGTGAATACGTTCTTGTCTCTTGCACACACTGCCCGTCAAGCCAACAAAGTCGAGAATACTTGAACCCCGATTTTATCGGGGGAGAGTAAGTTCGGCGATGGGGGCTAAGTCGTAACAAGGTACCCGTTCTGGAAGGAGCGGGTGAATCACCTCCTTTCTATTTTTTTCTTTTCCTACCACATTCTTGTTGTTAAAAAAATGAACCCAGAGATTACAAGAAGAATTTGGAATACAACCAAAACCAGTGCCCACGAAAAAATGATATGTGTACACCTCAAGGGTGTGATTTTGGGCTTGTAGTACAGTGGTAATACACCGCATTCGCATTGCGGAGGCGCGGGTTCGATTCCCGCCAAGTCCACTCAATAAAAAAAACATGAAGCTCACAAATGAAGCAATTCTCCCATTCCCCCGGCAAGAGCCGCAATGGTAATGACAATACCCGCCCCAACCAATAATATATTCTGTAATTTATTATTCCGATACTCTCCCATAATCTCCACATTATTCACAAATCTATATAAAAAGAAGAAAATAATAGGCAGAAATATGCCATTGAGAAAATCAGCAAAAAGTGTGATACGAAAGAGTGAAATATTCGGAAGCATAATGATAATAGTCGCAAGCACTATCTGAAAAAGAAATAGTCCGTAGAATAATTTACTTTTATCAAACCGTTGATCAAGACTGCCTTCGTATCCAAAAAATTCTGAAAACGCATACGCAGTCGCCAAAGGCACGATCGCCGCACCAATACAACCTGCAATAAAAAGCCCGACACCAAATAAGATAAACGCAAGATCACCGGCAAATGGTTGTATAGCCAATGCCGCTTCGTCAGCCGCACGTATGATAATATGATTTTGAAAAATGGTCGCGGCCACCGCTACCATCATAAAAAGAGAAAAAATATCAGTTAAAACGGCGCCTACATATATCTCAAAACGATTTATTTTTAATTGTTCTATGGTGATTTTTTTATCTTTTATATAACTATTGATGAAAAATTGTCCCCATGCAGTAACCGTCGTACCCAATACTGCCACAGCAGTATATAAATAACTGATGCTCAAGATTTTTCTCTCTGGTACAAAAAGCGATTTTGCAACCAATCCCCAGTCTGGCTTGGCAAGTACTGCTGAAGCAAAATATGCAAGATAAAATAATATCAGAAAAAGAAAAAATCGCTCAATTTTTGTATATGACGCAAAAGTAATGAAAAAAAACAAGCCCACTACTATGAGGGGGAGAAGAAAAAACGCATTAAAATGAAATAATTGAATAGCCGCCTTTATCCCTCCTATATTCTGTAAAATAACATTAAAATTCACAAAGAATAAAAGCGCAAAAACAAGCAATGCAATCCTGACTCCATACCGTTCACGGATTAAGTCTGCAAGACCTTTTCCCGAAATCACCGCAATTCGTGATCCAATCTCTTGAGTGATCATCAACACGATAGTAATAGGAATAAGCACAGTCAGCATGCTATACCCGAATTTTGATGCGGCGACAGAATAGGTCGCAACACCTCCCGCATCATTATCTGCAAACGCAGTAATCAGTCCAGGTCCTATCACTGCAGAAATAATGAGTAGTTTAATTTTTAATCGTCCAAGAAAGTGCTTCATATACCGCTTTCAGATGAAATTGCAACAACGTGCTTCATCTGTAAGCGGCATAACCCTTCATACGTTCACTTTGCTTTGCAAACTGAACTACGATGGGTATACATTATTTCTTATATTTTACCTAAAAAAATATGTCCTATATCATCAATGGTAATGATGCCAATGATTTTTTTGTCATTATCAATGACTGGCATAGCAGAAATACTATATTTGATAAGCTTTCTAAACACTGTGTGCAATGAAGTATGAAGATGGACCACAATAGTATTCTGTACCATAAATTTATATGCCTGTGCCTCAGGCGACTGTAAAATAAGCTCGTGAAGGGTAAATACGCCCACTAACTGTTCTTCATGATTCACAACATATATATACAATAACGATGATACATCAGCAGTATCTTTTCGCACTTTATCAATGATTGAAACTGCGGTTTCTGAACTTTTGACCACCATATACTCTGTCGTTAAATATTGTCCGACTGATGTATCGTCAAATGCAAGAAGTTTCTCAAGTTCATGTCTTTTTGAAGACGACAATTGCTTCAAGAGAGTCTCTCTTCTTTTGGTAGAAAATTGTGCTCATATATCAACCGCCTCATCAGGATCAATCAGTGAAAATATTTTTACTGCTTTTTCTAATTCAACATGTTTCAAAAGTGATATTTGATAGTTTAGATTCAATTCACCGATGACTTCCGCCGCAAATTTTTTGTCCAAAAGGTCTATAATTTTTATGATATTTTTGACATTTGTCTGTTCTAGATAATCAGCTAAATCCGCAGGGTGCAATTTTTGCAGTTTCTCCTGTTGAGTATTCAGCACTACTTTGCCACGCGCAAGTTCAAGTGGTTGGATAGTAGACCATGAGATAAAACGTGAAGCAATCTGCACACCCAAAAACCCAGCGAATTTTTCTACAAATTTTTCCATACCAAACCATCTCAGAATCCCCAAAAATCCCACATCCACTCCTGTGATAATATAAGATTGACCATTCTTCTTCTGTAACAATACATCATTGACACGCACTACCTTATGTCCTTGAATATCTATAATCTGTTTATCAATCATATTACGAAGCACATATAGTTCGTTTTCCTGAAGCTCTGCTGTTTGATAATTCTTTGAAAGCATCAAGACTGTATTGATTTTAGACACATATTCAATAGGTATTAACAGTTGTCCACTTTCAGTTTGAGTCGTAGGTTTTATGACTAATTTGCTGATATAGGGAGTTTCTGTAAATATAAAAATCAGATCGTCTACAATCCCTATATATACATTATCTTCTGTGTATACTTTTTTGTTTTTAATTTCTGAAAAATTGATCATGAGTGCGCGCTCATGGAATCGAACCATGCACCTCTTTCTTATCAGGAAAGCGTTCTACCAATGAACTAAGCGCGCTGTGGTATTTGCATTATAATCCCCCTGTT
>DATDVH010000015.1:0-4285 GCA_035290045.1 Patescibacteria group bacterium
ATGCTTTTCCTTCTCCCTTAGCTATCAATATTATTTTATCAGCCTCTAAAATAGTAGCTACCCCCTGCGTGATTGCTCCATGAGGCATTTCTTCCGGTTGTTCAAAAGAATTTCTGTTTACTTTCTGCGTTTCCTCATCAAGCATGGCATACCGTACTCGTGAACCAAACGTTGATCCTTTTTCATTAAAACCTATGTGACATGTTTTCCCTGGTCCGATCCCTAATACCGCAAGATCAACTGGTCCATTTTGTCTCATACAAATTTCATAACGTTTTGCTTCCTCGTGAGGGTCAATCGCCTCTCCATTAGGAATATGCCAATTTGAATGATGTATATTGATATGAGAAATAAATCTGTCTCTCATATATCGCGCATAACTTGATAGATGATCTCTACGGATAGGCCAATATTCGTCCAAGTTAAAAATTATGATATTGCTCATGTCTAAAGCCTGTTTTTTATGTATTTGGACAAGTATCTCATACATTTTTTGCGGAGTTGATCCTGTGGGCAAGGTAAAAACAGAATTCGGTTTACGACAAATTTGTTCCGCCACTATAGAGGCGGCACATGTATCTACTTCTATTGATGTAGGGAAAATAAGAATTTCTGGAGTAAATAGACGACGTCCTTCATAGTCAGTTTTGTGTGTATACCCATCGTAGTTGAAATTGCAAAGCAATTTCAGCGTACGAAGGGTTATGCCGCTTACAGATGAAACAAATTGTTACAATTTAATCTGAAAGCGGTATACTTGGATTAAATCCTTCTATTAACATAGTTATTTTTGCCGATAACGACTACTAAATGAAAATATTCTAATCCTTGAATATCTTTATGAAATGAAAAACCTTGTTTTTCAATATGTAATTTCAGTATTTGTGTTAGAGTTGTTTCTGAAAGAAGTTTACGTCGTTTTTTTGCCCCCATAACAGTCAATCCCGCCTCCCGCATATATGATGCTGTTCTATCTGGGTGAGAAAATTCAGCCTGAACATGGGCTAACAAACCATCTTTTTCTAAATGAGAAGGCGCGCGCTCAACCAATTTTCTGACGAAATATAATCCATCAAACCCTCCCGCACTTGTGTTCAGATGATATTTTGCAATTGATGTATTTTGTATATTGAATAAATCCTTTTTTGTAACAGGCATCTGAGGCAATGCGCCAAATATAAAATCAAAATGTTCATCTGATCTGATAATATTATACATATTCCCCTTACGTATCTCAACTCTGTCATTCAAATCATTAAGCGCAACATTCATCTGTGCTAATTGTATCGCATGAGCATTTCTATCAACGGCAACCGCCTTAATAATATTGGAAAAAGTCTTTGTGAGAATAATTGACAAATAACCACGTCCTGTCCCAATCTCAAGAATTGAAATAGGTTTTTTTTTGTCAAATAACCTCATGAGCACATCCATGAGAAAATCCGAATAGTAATCAGATTTATTCACATATTCCGAAGTCGCAAAATAATACCTATTGTGTGCTTTTTTAACCTTTTCAACAAGATAGCCGCTTTTCTCTATACGAGATATCAAGGAAAATGTATCTTCGTTTTCAAAAGATGTGATCACTTTATCTGCAAGATTCAATTTCTGACTATGAGAAGAGTCTTTATAACCGATACAAAACATACCTGCTCTTTTTGCCGCCTTTATACCATTTTCCGAGTCTTCAATCACCACACACTCTGAAGGTTTGACGCTAAGTTTTTTTGCAGTCAATAAAAAAATATCAGGTTCAGGCTTGCTTTTACCCTTGACATCGTCTGCTGAAACAATAACGCGAAAATAATCAGTCAGATTAAATCGTTTCATGATAATAGAAATAAGTTTGTGCGAAGATGATGACGCAAGGGCAAGTATATATTTTTTAAATGCTAAGTTTCTAATCGTTTCTATTGACCCTGGTAATGGTTCTGCCATCACTGTATAAATATTTTTTAAAACTTTATCGTATTCTTGTAGATAGATTTCTAAAGGAGTATTAAAATTAAACTTAATTTTAAGCATATAATATACGTCAATCAGGCTTCTGCCACGCACAGAGTGTTGATTATCAATTGACCATTTTCCAGCAGTTAATTTTTTTAAAAAACAAAACTCATGAATATCTAATGCAGATTGTGTATCCACGATAACTCCATCCATATCAAAAATGACTGTAGTAATCATGTAAATAAATCAACTAATTGATACGCAGACAAACATTCGTATTCTGTATCAATAAAATACTGTATATGTCCTTCAAGAAGCCCATTAAGAATATCTATATCATACTGCGTATTAAAAGAGCTCAACTCGCCTACGACTACCTCTAACACATTAGATTTTCTTGTCTTATCCTTTGCCCAATACACCATATGGTAGAGTACTTGTGCAAGTTCAAACTCACAGGCGTATGAACCTCCTATGCGCAAATCCATATCAATCCTCTGTAAACCTTCAAGACAAACTATATCATTTGGACCCCATCGATCTCCATATACCACATGAAGCATGTGAGCTCTTTGAATATCTTTCAGATTTTCACTCGCTAAAGCGTGTAATATATCTTGATTACAAAAACCAAACACATCTGACAATGCTTTTCCCTTTATAAAGGGAAAGATAATACCTTCTTCTGTTATTGCCACAGGGGAAACAACAGGAAGGTCAAATGATCTACAATGTACAATAAATTGACGTTGTTCTTCAACAGAACGCAATGATAACGTACCTCCAAATCTATTGATAAAACCAATTCCGTCATATTCATCATATATAGATCTCATCTTTATATTTGATTTTGATTGTCTCAAAACATAAAGATTTGTTTCTGTCTGAATCAATCTACTATCGCATCCTTCAGGCAAAACAGGTCTTTTGCTTTGTTCCAACGGCAATTCAACATATTGACCTGTATAAATGCCTCTTTCAGATTGATTCATGCGAATTATGACAAATATGATTAATCGTGTTATTGAGTATTTTTGCCGCTCTACTGATTTCTTCAACTGTAACTATCAGCGGAGGCTTGAGTACAAGGCTCGGCCCATATCCGTCCATTGATTTACGAAGTATCAATCCATTTTTGAGCGATTCATTATATACCTTTAGACTAAACGAATTGTTTGTAAACTCAACGCTTGCAATCAAACCGCATATTCTTATTTCTTTGATGTATTTTTTAAATACTTGATTTGTAACATTGAGACAATCTTTAAGTGCTTTTTCTTTTCTAAAAATAGATTGCAGTATGCGTTTTTCTTCAATATAACGAATTCCAGCTTGCGCAATAGCGCATGAAATCGGATGTCCTCCGCCTGTATATTCATCCTCACCATAATCTAACACATCATATTGTTCTTTCAAGAGAATACCAGCTAGTGGAAAACCAAACCCAAGTCCTTTGCCCATGGTGAGCAGATCAGGAACAACTTCAAAGTATTGAGAGGCAAACCATGTGCCCAACCAACCAAATGCAGTTTGCACTTCATCAAAGATAAGACCGATTTTGTACCGATCGCATAATGTAGTAATTGTTTGAGAAAAGACACACTGAAGATATATCCACCCGCGTTAACCATAACAGACTCAAGGATAATAGCCGATATATCCTGTCTATGAGTAAATAGAAACTCTATTTCATCAAGCGTTTTCATATCGGCTTCTTTATCAGAATAACCATTTACTTTATACATAAAAGGCGGACGAATATAAATAAAAAAATGAGACCCTCCTCTATACACATTTGTATGAAAATGCTTCCCTGAGGCAGAGAGAGTCTCACTACTTTCCCCAAGATGACTTGTATAAAAGGAGATAATGTATGGTTTTTTGTGGTACGCGCGAACACGCTTCAAAGCACTTTCATTCGCATCACTACCATTAGTCAGTTTCAAATTAACTTTTGTTAATCCTTTTGGCGCAAGCGTAACTATTTTCTTTGATAACCGAATGAAGATTTCACTTTCAAAACGACTTGATAGAAAAGTAAATGTATCAAATTGCTTTATAAATGCTTCTTTTGCAAAGTCTGGAGCATTTCCTAGATTAAGATTTAAAGTCTGCGATGAAAAATCAAGATATTCTTTATTATTTTGATCCCATAATATTATTCCTTTTGCTTTTTTTATAAAAATATTGCATGGGATAACATTTTTAGTTAAAAAAGTATTCATACTATTGTCATAAGCATAAGAAGTTTTATTAAAAATATCAATGACAGGCTTGTCAATATATATTTTGAGGCTTGAATATAGTGAATTATTTTGTAAATATTCTGTCT
>DATDVH010000016.1:0-4208 GCA_035290045.1 Patescibacteria group bacterium
CTCCAAAATTTCATTATCTATCAAAGACTTCATACTACATGGAATGATTCGTGAAAAATTCAAATCGCCTTCGCCATAAATATTGCCAAAACGGGTTGTCACGACGGGAACGCTATAGGTTTTATAATACGAATAAGCGATAAGATCGGCGCTTGATTTTGACACTTCATACGGATGATCTCCTTTCAAAGCATCTTCTTCTGTATATTGTTTTTTTCCATGTTTTCCATACGCTTTATCTGATGAGGCGACAATCACGGCTTTTACTTTGGGAAAAAGTCGTGCGCTTTCCAAAACATTGATAGTGCCCAAAATATTGGAATATAATGTCCGTTTTGGATTATGATAAGCAACGTCAACTAATGGTTGCGCCGCAAGATGAAAAATATAATCAATATTAAACTTAGTTACGATATCAAACACCTTTTCATAATCACATACATCACAATTCACCATTGTTGTTTTTCTGTCAAGTTTTTGAGTAAAAAAATAGGAAAGGGGATTGAGCGTTTGAAAAGTAGTAATGATATTAACCTTTTGCTTTATTAATTCCTCAACAAGATGCGATCCCACAAACCCCGTTCCACCAGTAACCAAAACGTTTTTTCCTTTCATCTGATACTTTTAATTTTTAACTTTTGACTTTTGATTTAATTCATTTCCATATCTTCCACTTTGCATTACCAGATTTCCACATTTTATTGAGGTCTTCTACTTCCTTATACGTATCCATGCAAAACCAAAATCCATTATGGCGAAAAAGAGAAAGTTGGTTCTCCTGAGCAAGTTTAATAAGTGCGGGATGTTCAGTCTCTCCCTCATGAAGATACTGAAATATCCGTTTATCAAATACCATATATCCACCATTCACCCATTCACCCAATACGGGTTTTTCAACAAAGTTTTTTACCCGATGATCTGCAGACACTTTCACCAAACCGAATTTAGAACGTGGATGAACTCCTGTGATAGTTCCGATAGTCTTTTGTTTTTTATGAAAATGAACTAATTCAGTTATGTTTAAATCAGTTACTCCATCTCCATACGTAACCATAAAATATTTATCTTTTTCTGGAATATATTTTTGACAACGAAGAATGCGATCTCCTGGTTCAGTATCAACTCCTGTATCAATAAAGGTGATTTTGAATCCATCAACCTCATTTCTTTCTTCAAGGTAAAATTTCGTATGATGAGTGCGAGTATTTAAGGTAAAATCAGAAGTAAATGCTTTTTGATTAAGGAAAAAATCTTTTATATAATCTGCCTTATATCCAAGTGCAAGAATAAATTCGTTATACCCAAACGACGCATAAATTTTCATGATATGCCATACTACTGGTTTTCTTCCAATATACACCATTGGTTTTGGTTTGAATTCAGTCTCCTCTTTAAGTCGCGTACCAGTGCCGCCGCAGAGGATAATCACTTTCATATATGTCAAGTATTATAACCATGCTGATCTTATTTTGCAAGAAAGGTTATTTTTTATCGTATAATACCTTCTATGAAAATTGATCTGTGATTCCCGTCTATAATGAAAGTTTATTCATAGACGCATTCCTAAAGAGGTATTTTTATTTCTCTTTCTTCAATGGAAACTCTGCAAGAATTTTACGACAAGTGCAAAAATTACCTAATTGACAAAGATAGATTGTATCAACGGTAAATTTAATAGGCGACTGATCTGTCTGTAATTTACCTTCGGGTCCTGCTCCAAGCGTGATATGGGGATTGAAGTTTGCCTTACTATGATGAGTATTAAACGCACCAACATAATTGTATACAGCCTGCACTATCTCTCCATTTGACTCAGGAAGAAAAAATCTCGTCTCTGGTTTTTCAACTGAAACCAAAGCGTTATTGTCAACCAAAGACTCATGCAACTTTTGCAGTAATACATCTTTTTTGATGGTCAATCCATAAAAATAATGACTTTCAAAGGGTTTTGTCCCTCTTGAGATATTTTCAATAGTAATTGATAATGGTTCAACTCGAGACGCGGTTTGTTGTATGACCTGTTGTGCTGTAATCAAACTATCAATGTAACCCATTGATAAACTAATATGAGGTAAATAATCGTTTGGATTAAGAACAATAGGAGAACTTTCTCTTAGTTGTTCGCTTAAAGAAATAGCAAATTGACTCACTTCTCGTGGAGGAAGAATAACCACATCAACCGCCATGATTTCTGTTTCTTTTCGTTCTTTCATAAGGTTTTCTACATTCATATAAAAATGTACACAAACTTTTAATTTCTTTTGATCAAAAGTGTTGTACATCCACGCTTAAAAGGCACTTCAAGATCATTGCGTTCTGAATCACCAACAACAAGAATCTTTTCTGGAGCAGGTTGGTATCCAAGTTCATCCTGAATAACTTGAAAAACTTTTTCAAAAAAAGGAATAGTTGGCTTATCATACGGATCCCCAAAAACTGAAGTAGCAAAGGGAAACTTGAACTTTTCAAATCTTTTTTCTTTATATGCACTTGACATATCAGGATCATAATCAAAGGAACAGTCTTCTTTTACTTTCATAATACTATCGCTTCCACTCATCAATATAAGAGGAATAGATTTTTTATGTATCGTATCAACAAATACTTGCGCATCGGGATAAATCGCTTCAGCGTTTCCCACTGCATCCCAATATGCATCTCGTCCGTGCTCAATCAATTCTTTATTGAGAGATACACCTAGTAAATCAGCCGCAATCGCTATCTCTGCTTCACGACTGAAAACTTTTATTCCATACGTGTCTATAAAAGCACTTTGGAGCGCTTGTATTTTTTTTATTAAACTACTGTAAACCATCCTGTGTGACCATACCTCTGTTATCGGTCTACGCTGACCTTCAAGAGTAAGACGAAATAAATGATTAACTTCACTGGAAAAATTCTCGCCAAATATCCGAGCAAGTTCTTTTTGACCGTTTGCATGACCTTCATCAAAAGAAAAGAGAGTATAGTCAACATCAGAAAGCACCACATAAGATTTTTTGACTAATTCATCAACGATCGGATTTTCTTTTGGATCAAGCGAAGAAACAATATGTTTTCTTTCATCTTTTCGTAAATGTTCCATATTGAATTAGTATATCATAACATGACAGTATTTACACTACTAATCAAAACACTTTTCTTTCAAGATGCCCAGACACCATACCTTCAGCTTGTATCAATTGCGGCGATTCAAGTAAATGAAACTTTTCATCAAGTTTCAATTTCCATGCCTCTCCTTTTGCATATACCGCTTTCAGATTAAATTGTAACAATTTGTTTCATCTGTAAGCGGCATAACCCTTCGTACGCTGAAATTGCTTTGCAATTTCAACTACGATGGGTATAATACCACTCATCTCTTATGATACGTACTGGATTTTCACCAAGAATCGTCCCTATCAATGCTCTGGTCGTGTCACCGTGACCAACAACGCCAATTGTTTTACCGCGCGCTTCCTTCAATATCTCATTAAATGTGGTCTCTATACGACTCTTTATCTCTTCCACTGTCTCTTGATCTTCAGAGCGAAGAGGTTGTGAATAGACATTTCCACCAACTTTTTCCAATTCTTCCATAGTCCCTCCCATCCACCCAGGTGCCCATGCATCATGCAATCCTTTCCGTACTCTCACATGCGTTTCACCTAAAATAGTAAAAAGAATTTGTGTAGATTCTATAGCTCGAGTGAACGGACTAGTATAGAGCGCATCAAATCGTACTCCTTCCTTTTTAAGTTTTTGAGCTAAACGGGTAATCTGTTTTTCTCCCTCATGGCTCAAATACCCATCACGTCCATAAATAAGTTTTCTTCCTTTCGAATCATACTTATATTCAACCTCCCCATGACGGATAAGGTATACAATCGTATTCATATTTACTTATATAAAATACTTAAATGTGCTGGTATTATATCATAAAAAAATAAATTAGATTCGCTTTTTATCTGCTATACTCATAGCATGTCATCTTTCAACCCTTCAACCATTGCTATCGCAACTACCACTTCATATCCCCGATGGTATCGCGGAAAACTTCGTAGTATCAAACACACTGATAAAATAAGAGGCGACTTAGCTCTTATATTCGTACAGAAAGCAACTGAAGCAGAATATCAGACTATTGTCGCAGATTGGAAAAGCGCACACACCTTCAGAAAAACACTATCTTCAATAGAAAAAATAATACTTATAAAAAGAAGGTCTTC
>DATDVH010000017.1:0-6417 GCA_035290045.1 Patescibacteria group bacterium
CACATACTTAAAAGCAAATTTGATCACCAAACTCGGTATTGACAAACTGCCGCCGGAGCGGCAAGCTGAACTCTTACTTAAAATCGGCGAGACGATCTATAAGGCAGTGATCACGCGAGTAGTTGAGGAACTTTCCGATGAAGATCGTACTGCGTTTGACCGCATTTTGGATGAGAAAAAAGATGATGAAGATGCAGTATTTACTTTCTTGCAATCAAAAATCCCTCATTTAGATCAGATCGTTGATGAAGAGATTGCTTTATTCAAAAAAGAAAGCATTGATATGATAGAAGCGATTTCTTCATGAGAGACTTAATTTAAGGTAGGATCTACTCCCAAAAGTCGCAAGACCACTTCTTTTTTATACCGTCTGTCTCCGCGCGAATTGATGCGTATAGCAGGAAGTTTTCCTCGTTTGCCCCATCGTTTGACTGTCAATATAGACACGCGAAGAAGCGAGGCGACTTCGGCGATAGTCATCAAGTCTGGCAAGTCGTCAAGCGATACTTTTTGTATATTTTTTTTGATTGACATGGTTTGTATTATAAAACATCACTAACGAATATGTCAAATTAAATCCTAAAAAAGGAATTTCTCCACTCGCTCCGCTCGGTCGAAATGAGAAAAAGCCCAGCCTGCAAACATGCTCTTACTTAACTTCTACTTTACCTCCTGCAGTCTCAATTTTCTTTTTTGCTTCATCAGCAGAATCTTTTTTGACATTGGCAAGTATCTCTTTTGGCGCGCTCTCAACTAATTTTTTGGCATCAATAAGACCCATGTTTGGTAAAATTTCTCTTACTGCTTTGATAACGCTCAATTTGTTTGCTCCGATTTCAGTCAAAACTACTGTGAAATTAGTTTTTTCTTCCTCAGGAGCCGAAGCTGTAGCAGAAGGTGATACTGTTCCTCCCTGTGCCATCATGGGCATACCAGAAACACCGAATTTTTCTTCCAAGTATCCGGCCAATTCTGAGAGTTCAATCGCGGTAAGTCCTTCAACTACTTTGGCGATTTTTTCAATTTTTGGTGTCAATTTCTTTTCTTCAGGCATATTTTATTCACCCCTCTTTCCATTTTTAATAACATGTACCAATCGTATCATGTTCCATTTTATGCTGAAAATAAGCCTCGTATGAGGATTTTTCAGCGTTCTGATAATAGTTGATAACAAAACATTTTTTGCGGGAAGTTGCGCTATATGAGTTAATTGGTCTTCAGTGTATACTATGTTATCAATAAGCCCTATTTTGAATGAGATTGTTTTGTCTGTCTTAATATAGTGATAGAGGGTTGTCAAAGTCCTACTCCATTCAAGAGGAAGAGTTAAGAGAGCTGATGGACCTCGGATAGCTTTTGGGTCAGTGAGTTCTTTTTTATGAGCTTTTCGTGCGGCGATTTGAAGGAGTGAATTTTTGACGATTTGTATACGGCTTTCTTTTTCAATGCGAATTTTTTTTCGTATTTCTTCAAGTTTTTTATGTGATGTGGTGCTAAAATTAAGGAGTATATAATGGGGAGTTTGACGTAAGGTATCTGCAAGACGATCAACTGTTTTGATTTTTTTAAGACTAGGCATGGTATATCTCTCCTATGGGAATGTTTTTACTTTTTTTAGAAAACCCATATTCTTTGAGATGTTTTTATTATACAATAAAAAAGTTACTCTGCAAGGGGAAAAAATATGACACAGTTTCATCATTCTCGGAAAAAAACTCTTCAAGTCGTTGGCGGATTGTTCACCATTAGTGTATTACTGTGGATTGTGTTGACTAGCGTTTATTTTACCGTGAGTGAGAGGTATGCGTTGAGAGAATTGGAGCGTTCAACCCTTACCTTTGCTGAGTCGTCGGGTTCTGCTGTATTGGATAGTCCTATCCCCGTAACACCTCAAGTCCCGACGAGTGCGCCGACAAAAACGCCATTACTCATACCAACAGATATTGTTCTTCCTCAACCAACAAAGACTTCAAGTTCTACTGTAGTGCCGACGATCACTCCAATGCCAAAGATATTGAATCGCACCCTCACACCAATTCCTACTCTTTTTAACTTTTCAGGAAAGCCTATACCAATAAATACACCTCGTCTTTTACCAACCCCAACACCTCGTCCTCCATATCCTCGTATCAAAATAGCATTGGCATTTCCCGATATTGAGCCTACTGTGTCTCTCATAAATACTGCGCAGATTGTGTTTTACCGTCGTGGTGGTGCGGGTAGATGGGTGCGATTACCAGAGACAAAGTTGTATATCAGTATGCGTCGGATTGGACAGGGGAAATATTTTGAAAACGTTGAAGATATTGAAGTGAAAATCCGCGTTGGTGCAAAAGAAGCACGATATGGTATGTATATCAAAGGGTTTTCTACGGTTGGACGGTTTTTCACTGGTATTGTATTGAAAGGGACTACAATCAAGAATGTGTCTCCGCTCATACAGTGTGGGATGACTGCACCATCAGTGAAAGAATGCGGCGAGTTGGTTACGCTTCGTGAGGACAAACCCCTTTTTTCAGGTGATAGTGATGGGTTTTTGTCTGCATCTCCGAGTTATAATACTGTTGATATAAGAGATTTAGACTATACTGCATTGATGTACCATAAGAATGGAGGAGAAGATGCTGATCGGTCGGCTGATTATACTGAAGATGGCATAGTTGATGATAAAGATATTGCCATTATTGCGTCTCATTATGGAGAGTGGGGAGACGTGATTGATGAATAAAAAATATGGATGATGAAAGTATGTTTCCATCATGGTTTATACAGGGGGCGATGTTTTTTTTCATTGTCTTTATAATTGTATTAGTCGTTTTTTTTGCGCGTTATCAGCGGTCAAAATCGCGCGTGGTATCATCAGTTAAGCCTCCTATTCTTTCTCTTGGTTCAAACCCTCCCATACTGACACTCGGACAGCCATTTGAATTGCTTATTCAGCTTGACCCTCAAAACAATGATATTCGTTCGTTTGATATTCTTCTTCACTATGATGACTCAAAAATCACCTTTCAAAATGCGAGCGATTTTTCATCACTTATCAGTTCCTCCTATCAATTATTAAGAGGAACAAACACGACTTATATTGATACAGTGAATAAAACTATTCGTATTGTGGGAGTGAATACAAAGGGTGCATTTACTTCATTGGTGGTGATTGCGCGTATTGCTCTATTTGTAGCTTCTGATGTGCCTGTTGCTTCATATCCATTATTTACGTGGGATAAGAGAGAGACAAAGCTCGGGGATTATATTAAAATCAGGGAGATTGCGACAAAGCAGAAAATGTTTACAGTGAAAAAGTAGGGATAGGAGATATACGTTATGTAGGGACAGGGCATTGCCCTGTCCCTACAAATAAATTATATTATGGTTTGGTATCAAAAATAATAAACGCATACAAAAATGTTGTCACCAAATCAATACGAAACCAATTACATAAAAATCAATTCAAATGGCAACGATCATTTTACGATCATATCATCAGAAACGAACAATCTCTGTATAAAATACGTGAATACATCCAATCAAATCCTTCAAAATGGAATGAAGATGAAAATAATATTGAAACTCTGAATATAATTTGATAGAGTATAAATGATGAAGTTGTTTTTACCACGATTAAACAAATTACAAATTGATAGATGTTCTGAATTTATGGCGAATTTGGCATTAGTACTATTTGCTTCAATGGTTGTACCAGTTTTTATAGGGCAGAACGTAGAATTAAACGTCATTTTTTCAGGTTTTGTCTCATCAATCGGTTTTTTAATTATAAGTTTGTTAATATTAAGAACTTAATATGGATGGCTTACAAACTTTTTACATAGTCAGCGCTTTAGTTCTTGTTGCTATAGCTATCGTGTTGTATCCGACCTTAAAAAATGGGAAAAAAAAGTAGTTGACAAGTGATGAAATAGTCTGTATCTTTAATTTATCGTTATTATTATTTTTTATATATATGAAAAAATATGCATACAGCTGAACAGGCTAAAAAACGTCGGATGCTTCTTCTTCTTGTGTTATTTTTTTCAGTGATTATGCTTTTTGATGCTATCATACTCCTTAATCGCCAAGAACCGCAGACGTATCAGTCAAGGGCGTCAACTATCACCAATGAAGAGCCAAGCGCGATTGAGATTGCGAATAACTATACTTCTGTCGGTCAATTTTTAGAGGATTTAAGTACTACGGAATTAACTGAATATGATAAATCAAGAATTATTTTAAGTCTGCATGATGAGCTTAATTTTTCTTTTGCATCGGCAGAAGCGAACATAGAAAATTTATTTTTGAATGCTCAAGAGATAATGACGACGGAAGGGAAGAAAAAACTCATTTTCAGATCAGATGATATTGCAAAAACAGATAAGGCAATTATCAATATTGCTGTTCCAGTAAGGGCTTATTATGAGACAGTAACATATTTTCATGAAAAAAAATCAACTTCTCAGGCAACTGCTCAAAAAAATGAGGCAGTTGACAATGCAAAAAAATTATTAAAAGAAACAGATGTAGACAAAATTCAAACT
Organism: Patescibacteria group bacterium; assembly: GCA_035290045.1. GTDB lineage: Bacteria > Patescibacteriota > Microgenomatia > UBA1406 > HO2-37-13b > DATDVH01. The sequence goes on from DATDVH010000017.1 coordinate 4,533, forward strand.
TCTCAAGAGCTTGCTCAAAAAAATAAAGAGATTGCTGATGCGATGTTGAAAATAGATGAGGTTGATACTAATCCAACTAAATATGGTCCATTACAATACAGCGATAAAGAGCTTGGTCAACTAAGACTAGATTTGCTTATAAAAAGAGTACAGTTGATTGAGACTGCTCTTGCTGTAGAAGCGGTCTCAAAAAATTCTGTTGGTGCGCCCGAAACGTCTCTGGTAGAACAGCTAAAAGAACTTGCAAAAGCCCAAGAAATAGAAGAATTAAAAAATATAATACAAAAACTGAATAATGAAATAGATAAGCTCAAAGATCAAAAGACTCCGACTCAATTGACTAGTCAGTCGGGACAATCTAGCGGGCCATCAACAAGTGCTCCGCCAACTGATATTAGTGTTACTCCAAGTATGATTTGTGATACCACTTTTAGAAACCAAGGTTATCAGTATACGTGCGATAAGGTTCAAATAGGCTCAAAATGTCAGGATGTAAGGAATCAAGATTCGAGCGTTAGTGAAAAAATTAGTGAAGGAGTTGACGCTGTAGGGAATTTGAGATATGCTCCTCTCACAACAGCAGGATCTGCTATAGCAAAAAAGGTGCTTTTTAATTATGTATGCGTGAAAAATAATAAACTCTCACAGACGCGAAGTAATATAACTTGTGATTGCGTGGCTCAAGGAAAAGCTGGATGGACAGATAAATTTCCTGTAAGTGTAGTGAAGAACCATCCAAAAATAGCGACAGTTCTTGGGATTATTGCGTTGGAAGAATGGAAATTTGGAATCATAAGAAATGCGATAAATGGTGGTGGAGATGGGGGATCAGGTGGAAATCCTATAGGGTGGCACTAATTGAAACAAATATTAAATAAAGAATGAATGACAATTATAAAATATCACATATTTTAGCATTACTATTGATTTTAATAGTGATAATACTTGCTTTGGTAAGTGGTTTAAACACTATATCTCAACCACAGCCAATCAACACACCGCCTCGAGCCGCAGAATCAAGTGATGTACATAATCTTTTCTTTCGTGCGGTTGATGTGAACGAGCGAGGTAGTAGTAACGCAATTTCTCTTATTCCGGGGCGCGACTTTGAACTAGTAATAATGCTTTCTCGAGCGACAGGGCTTGAAGAAGGTAAAAAATATAAGTTTCATTTAAAGTTTAATTATAACGCAAATGTTTTTGAGCTTAAAAAACCATACAATTCAAAGCTGAATGAAAGTGAAAAAATAAATACCGATATTGTACGTAGTGATCAAGTATTTGATGAGATAGTTTTAGATAAAGTTGAAGAAAAAGAGACTGATACTGATAGTTTAAAGGGAACAGATACGCGTATGATTGACATAGAGGGAAATTTTAGTTCAACAAATTATTCATCGCTTGATGATCAGGATATTTCTGAGGAAAAAAAGGATAAATTAGTGATTATCGGTTTGCCAAAATTTCAAGTAAAGTCAGATGTAGTTTTTAATGAGCCTAATAGACATCTTTTAGCGTGGGATAGAGATGATACTAAAATTGAACGAGTGGATAGTACGTTAGGCGTTGGATTTATTAACCCAAACAATGAGTTGAAGCTTGAAATGGTTGATAAAGATGTGAAGGATTTCAAGACAGGAAGCGAAGTCATTCCTCAACAAGGATCAGATATCACAACTCCGCTTGGAGTATTGAAGGTAACTGGTGTTCCTGGTCAGACGACTCAACAAGAGAGAACAGGAAGCGAAGTGGTTCCTCAAGAAGGATCAGATATCACAACTCCGCTTGGAGCATTGAAGGTAACTGGTGTTCCTGGTCAGACGACTCAACAAGAGATAGTAGGCTCTACAACAGTTAATCTTTCCCTCAAATTCCAAGGCATCAC
>DATDVH010000018.1:0-4598 GCA_035290045.1 Patescibacteria group bacterium
CTCCTTTCTGCTTCACGGCTTAAAGAGTATCCTTTCAGTTCTGGACACGGAATGATTTTGTATGCTCGCATAGACGAGCCATTATATGATCCTTTCATACAGTTTTGTAACTGTATCGGATCTATCGGGTCCTAGACAGAACCTATTCATACGGCGCTTGACAATAGGAAAAATCATTTGTTATACTTTTTGTATTAAGCGGAGTAGTGTACGGTTGCACAGGAGGCTCATAATCTCCTAGACCAGGTTCAACTCCTGGCTCCGCAACAAAAAAAATAAAATATCAAAAATAAAAAATAAAAGATACCGTCTTTTATCAAATATTTTTGGCTTTTCATATATTTTTTATATTTTATTTTTAATTTTTTATATACATGAATCATAGTGTGCCTCCCAAATTTCTACTCTCTATCATTATTCCTGTATATAACGAAGAAAAAAATATTGAACCTTTAATTAAAAAACTTGTGGCTGTATCTTCACAATATTCGTATGAAATACTGTTTATTGATGATGGTTCAACCGATCGCACTACTGATGCGATAAAAAAAATCGCAACAACTAATCATGCAATCAAACTGATCTCCTTCACCCGCAATTTCGGTCATCAGATGGCGCAAACTGCAGGATATGAGAAAGCACAGGGAGATTGTGTCGTGACTATTGATGCGGATTTGCAGGACCCGCCCCAGCTCATTGATGATCTGATTGAACAATGGAGAAAAGGCTTCAAGATAGTTTATGCACGACGAGAAAAAAGAAATGATTCATGGTTTAAAAGGTGTACTGCATATTTTTTTTATCGCGTCATTAATTTTTTATCAGACACACCCATACCTGAGGACATCGGAGACTTCAGATTACTTGATAGATCAGTTGTACAGTTTCTCAATATGCTTCCTGAAAGGTCTCGTTTCCTTCGCGGGCTTGTTGCATGGGCGGGATTTTCATCAACTCATATCTCATTTATCAGGTCCAAACGTCATACAGGTCAAACTCATTATCCATTGACACGTATGATTAATTTTGCACTTGATGGCATCACCTCATTCTCTACCAAACCTCTCAAACTTGCTTCATATGCTGGATTTCTCACTTCAACCATCGGGATTATCGGCATTATCTACGCTCTTTACCGGAGATTTTTTCTTCCTCATGAATATTGGGTTACTGGTTGGACAGCGCTTTTTGTCGCAGTAATGTTTTTTGGTGGTATTCAACTTCTGACTATTGGCATCATTGGTGAGTATATCGGAAAAATGTATCAGGAGATTCAAAGACGCCCTCAATTTTTGATTAAAGAAACAGTCAATGTCTCATGAAATATATAGGACTCATTCTCATTGCGCTTGGACTTGCATTTCTGACCTTCTCATTTATTTCCTTTATCAATAGTCAAAATCAATTTCATTCTCCTATTCCGCTTGATAAGGGAATAAAAGTCATCATCATCACACCAGAGAAAGGAAAATGAAATATAAAAAAATACTAAGGAATGCTGATCTTCAGAAGTGGTCCTTCAGATCCTTCCCCTCCCAAAAATAATACATCAATGATCGTCAGTATCAAGAATGCACCGATAAATACGACAGTACCGATCACTGCATAGCGAAGCGTTCCTTGCGCCTTTTTCAACTTTTCAGGATTGCCTCCAGAAGTCAGATACTGAAGTGAGCCAATAATAAACATGATAAAAAGAGTGACGATGATAAGCGCAGTTGAGGCAACAAGAATATTGCCAAATACAGTTTCCAGACATTTGAGAGTTGGTACATCATTCACCATGCAATTATCAGGTCCACTTGAAGGCCACGGCTTAATTTCCATGAAGGTAATTGTACGTCAAATCATCACAAGATTGCAATATAGAATTTAACGACAATTATTTGATTTAATAAGACAAGGAAATTCAATTGGAAGGGAGACACCTAATCCAATATTAAGCACTTTTTCTAAAAGAGCAATAATTGCAACCACCGCGACAATGACAATTAAACCAATAACCGCCGCTGATATTTTGTCTCTGGCTTTGTCAACACTTTCCTTATTACCACCAGAAGTTATCCATGCCATGCCTCCTAATAAAAGATATATAAGTGCAAGAAGACCACCAATAACAAATAGACCTCTTATGGCAAAAGTAATAATATCACTTATTTTCAAATCATTTAATCCTGGAAGAGTTGCTTGAGGAATAGTAACTGACCCTTGTGCTAATACTACAAAGAAATTAAACATAACTAACTTTTATTGTAAATGAAAATCAAGACTTGTCAAGTGCATTTGACTTTTCATTCGTGTATGGTATACTATAAGATTATTGCATCGGGTACATTGAATAATTTTTAATATTACAACATGGAAGGCTTAAACAGGATAATATTTCTCGTACTTGGACTTGTCGCAGTCGTTATATTCTTTGCAGTCCTGACGGGACGGATCAATCTTAAAGGAAAATTACCAACATTCTCGGACGGTACTACAAAAGTAACCATCACTCCAACCGCGTCCCCTGCTCCCTCCTCTACATCTTCTTCATCAAACGAAAATAAAAATAGTCCCAGCACATCTAAAAATAAACCGTATAACACAAATAGTAAAACAAACCCAACATCAAAACCAATTACGACAATCCCTGCCACTGGTATTTCTGAATTTTTCTTTGCTCTTGTTTTCGTACTTCTTGCGATAGGCGTATATATGAAAAAGTGGCAATAATAATATTCTCACGATATAATGAAAGCATGCGGAAAATACTACTCCTTTTTATCATAGCTTTACTATTTGTTATGCTCAGAATTGGTGCACAAGGAGATGAGATTGATGATATCTCATCTCAAATGGATAAGCTCAAACATGATTTGACAGAATCCCAAAAAGCAACCACGCCGCTTGAGAGTGATGTGACGCGACTGAAAAAACAACTTGATGCGATAAAAAACCGTATTATATTTATTGAAAAAGAAATAGTCAAAAAGCAAAATGCAGTCAACCTAGGAGAATCTGCATTATCGTATCAAAAAGCGCTTTTTAACGAACGAACCAGAATGTACTATATTAACAGTCTCAAATCTGGCGACGCTCTCATCACTCTTTTTACCTCCACACATCTGCAATCATCAATCAATAATTTTTTTTACCAAAAAAAACTCGTTGATCAGGATAAAGAGACAATCGTCAAATTAGTGTTGCGAATCAAAGATCTTGAAGAAAAAAAACGATCTCTTGAATCTGAAAAAAAGCGGCTTGCTGTCGTAAAAACAGATGCAAACACACAGTCACAATTTTTGGAAGGCGAGATCACAAAGGCTAAAAAATATCAATCGGAGCTCTCTTCAAAAATCGCCTCGCTGAGCGCACGCCAACAGCAATTGATCGCCGCCAAACTCTCAAGCCTTAACCTTCCCACGAGCTTAGGCGCAGGACCACTCTATTGTACTGATGACCGTACGCTTAACCCAGGTTTTTCTCCTGCATTTGCGTTTTTTACTTTTGGTATTCCTCATCGTGTCGGAATGAATCAATATGGCGCTTTAGGAAGAGCAGAAGCAGGACAATCATATCAAGACATCTTGCGCGCCTATTATGACGGAGTAAATGTTGAGAAACGCGACTCAAATACACGAATCAAAGTACAAGGATATGGAGAGATGGGACTTGATGAATATATGCTTGGTATCTATGAAATACCAGAAAGTTGGCCCATGGAAGCGTTGAAAGCGCAAGCAGTCGCGGCGCGCTCCTATGCTCTTGCATATACGAATAACGGACAAAATGAGATATGTACAACTCAATCGTGTCAAGTATGGAAGCCGGATAAAAAAACAGGTAATTGGGTACAAGCAGTAAGCCAAACACAGGGAGAAGTAATGACACGCGATGGAGGAGTTATCACGGCGTGGTACGCTTCAACATCTGGAGGATACACCTTCACTTCATCAGATGTGGGATGGAACAGTAGACCGTGGACAAAACGTGTACGAGACACTTCAGGAGATATTAGTAGTTTTTCAGACCTTTTTGACCGCGCCTATGATAAATCATCTCCCTGCTTTTATTCAGCACAAGGTTATCGGAAAGAATATGCGCAATCAGCATGGCTTAAATCCGATGAAGTTGCAGATATCATAAATGTTATACTCCTTGCGCGAAAAGATTCTGGCACGCGTGAACATCTCTATCAGACTGACAAATCAAATCCTGCAGGAACTGATACGTGGGACAAGGAACGAGTTCAGCAGGAACTTCGCAATCGTGGGACCACACCCTACTCCAACATATCAAATATCAGCGTAGACTGGGATCGTGGGATAGGGAAAACAAACACCATCACAACTTCAGGAGATGCAGGAAATATTACTTTGGACGGTGCAGAGTTTAAAAGTTTTTTCAACCTTCGCGCTCCTGCAAATATACAGATCGTCGGCCCTTTGTATACTGTGGAGAAGAGATAAAGTTCATGTATTATACCCTATAACCTGAATAATAAAATAAGTTATGTGTCTAGGACCCGATAGATCCGATACAGTCCCGCTTGCGGGATCTCGCTCTGCGATGATTACAAAACTGTATGAAAGGATCATATAATGGCTCGTCTA
>DATDVH010000019.1:0-2645 GCA_035290045.1 Patescibacteria group bacterium
TACCTCTTTTGTGACTGATGTCAATTCGTCAAGGGTATTTGCGGGAATAGTAAAATAAAGACCACATTGAAAAAAACGCTCACTTCCCTGGGCGAGTTCTGCTTGAAGAACAAGCGCATCGTTAAGCGCTACTTGTACTGATGGATCAACAACCTTGCCGTCATTAATCTCTCCTTCTATTGTCGCCTCCATTTCTGCGATTTTTCTTTTGAGATCTTTGAGAATTTCTTTTGACTCAGTAGGATAAATAAATAGAGATATATAAAGAGGATGGTTAAATGTAATAAGGGGAGAGAGCCAGTTGGGTGAGACAAAGCGAGGGTACCCGACAACAAACATGGTTCGATAATAGATGTCATCTATTTTAATATTATTAAAGTCAACTTCAATGTATGATGGAGCAATAATATCACTGATGGTTGCTGTTCCCTTATTTATTTTTTTTTGAGATGAACTGTCTTGGGTAGGGAGTTTTTTTTTCTTTCCAAAAAACATATTTTTTTGGTGCGTTATTTGTTTTGAGAAACGGTTAATGTATGATAATGTGCGATTGAATCTGCAAGCTTTCGTGACTGATCAAGTGGATTGTATAAATTATAAAAAAGCTCAATGATTTCCTGTTCGTAGAGTATCTTCCCATCAATTCCAGTACGACGGAGAAGACGAAGAAGATGGTCTCTTTTTGGGTAGAGAGATGTTTTTGCGCGAGTGATAAGGTAGGGCAAGGAAATTGATTGTTTTCTCGTTCCCACAACACCCAATTCAAGAGGAGAAAAGGGAATCACAAAGTAGAATTTTTTTTCTAATATAGTATTTTTTTTTACTACTGATTGGATAAACTCCTTATATTCTTGAAGTTTTTTTGCACGTTCTATATTAGATTGCTCACTAATTTTTTTTTCAAGATATTTGATATAAAGAGCAATGTCCATTTTTTTGGAAATAATAGCAATTTGTATGGGGAAAGAAAGCGAATTGAGAAGCGAGGCATATGAAGTAATCATTCCTTCTTGTTCTTCAGAAGACAAGAGCACAAAATTTGTTGTTCCTGATGCGATGATGGTGCATGCAGAATAATCCTTTAGTACAACTATATCGTCTTGAATTGCTATTATTTCAGTAAAGTCTTGAGTGGATGATCTTATAGGTGGATCATTTTTTTGTGTTCTCATTATAACGATTGTATACCACTCGTTACTTATTTTGCAAATGTCTTGTCCTAAAAAACGTTTCAGTGGTTATGTCTGGAGCTTGGAGCATAACTGCAACTAGAGCAACTCTTTTGAAGAAATGGAAAGTATTGGGTACGGGGACTGCTCTGTGATAGAAAAGGTTATTGGATCAAAAAAAAATACTCCCTTTGGATCTTTTATTTCTCCCTTGTATTCTCCTTGGGAAAATGGATGAAAGGTCGCAAAATGCCCATGAGTATTTGTCTTGAGAATGCGCACCAATTGTCCATCTTTACTTTTTATATAGATAAGTATATCGGGGATAGGAACATCTTTATTATTTTTAACTAATCCAGAGAGAAAGAGCGTGTTGGTTTCCGCTCTTTTTTGTGGTTGAGAAGGTGAAGTTTTTTTAACTGCAGAGAGTATTTTTTTTTCATCAGAAAAAATTTTTTTTATTTTTTGTTTTTTGCTGGTTTTTTCAGGGGTTTCATTATTTTTTTTATTGAGATATTGAGCTAATTTTTGTTTTGCGATAATATGATTATGTATCATCTCATTTGATGCAGGATACAAAGCAGAGTCTAAAAAAGGAGATGTGTTATCGTTTTTTTGATAATAATATTGCGTGGGACGAGTCAGTTTTTTTATAAAATTAATAATAAATACATCAAGCGGTCGTTCGTTGTAGGGGATAAATGCAAATGCAAGTCCTATAAGCACCGAGACAATCGTTGTTCCGACGTTAATAAGTGGAATAGGAATGCCATAGAAAAAAATCACGCCGAGCGCTGAGAAAATGGCAATGTAAATGAATTGACGAAGCGTCAAAAATCCAATGAGTTTGAACTCAAACGAGGTGATTTGTCGTGGGACAGGATGAGATTCCATATAAGTTTAGTATAAGATATAGAATATAAAAGACGCGTTGATTTTATTTTATTTGGTATCATTATATTGAAGGCATACTAAATCATTTGAGGATTTAATAAAATAGTTTTATGAATAGATCGTTATTAGACAAACAAGTTAATAAAGAATTGATTGATGAGTTAAAAAATAATACTCAAGACCTTTTATCTTTTTTACAAATTCAAAATGACGGGACGATAGTTTATGTTTTGGAAAAGTTAGGTCGTTTAGAAAATGGTTACAGCAGAGAACCGTTTTTGAATTAAAAAATATGAATGAAATTAGAAAAATAAAAAATTTTAATAATGAATCTGAAATAGTCAATAAAATTATTGTTGGCGATTGTTTAGAGATAATGAAAAAAATTAAGGATAATACTTTTGATGTAATTTTTGCCGACCCGCCTTACAATATGCAATTACAAAATGAATTATACCGACCAAACAATACAAAAGTTGATGCCGTTGATGATGAATGGGATAAATTTAATGGTTTTGAACATTATGACGAATTTTCAAAAGCGTGGCTTCAAGAAGCCAAACGAGTTTTGAAAAAAAATGG
>DATDVH010000020.1:0-4165 GCA_035290045.1 Patescibacteria group bacterium
GGAAAAGATTGTTAAAACTGCAAAAAAATATGATATCACATGTTCTATCTGTGGTCAAGCTGTGTCGGATTATCCAGATCTTGTAAAGCAGTTAGTAAAATGGGGTGTTACAAGTTTGTCAGTAAGCCCTGATGCGATAGAAAGAACCCGGTTAGAAGTATATGCTATAGAAAAACACTTATGGCAAAAATCCAAAAAATAATTGCAAGAGAGATACTTGATTCAAGAGGTATTCCTACGATTGAAACTAAATTAACATTGGATTCAGGTCAATCAGTCACCGCTGCCGCTTCATCGGGTGAATCAATCGGCAAATACGAATGTCTTGAGCTCAGAGATGGAGATGTTGATCGTTTTAATGGATTGGGAGTAACTCAATCAGTTTCTTATGTGAACAATCTGATCGCTCCAAAATTAATTGGAGTATCATGTGATAGACAGATAGATATAGATTACTGGTTGATGAGTATTGATTCAACTCCGCAAAAAAGTGTCATTGGTGTGAATACCACTATGACTTTATCTCAGGTAGTGTTAAAAGCACACGCAAAGAGCGAAAATCTACAGTATTATCTCTATATCAATTTATTGATGAATAAATTATTTAATTTTCCGTTTCAAATAAAGAAAATGCCGAGTCCAATTTTTAATCTTATCAATGGAGGAAAACACGGTATTAAAAATCTTGAGTTTCAAGAATTTCAGGTTATTCCCCTCACTTCACTTAACTTTTCCCAAGCTTTGAAGGTTGGTGTTGAGATATATCATCATGTAAAAAAAGTATTAGAATATCGTAATGCAGGTGTGTCAGTATCCGATGAGGGGGGATTTACTCCATATCTTTTGACAAATTATGATGCCTTGAATTTCTTAAAAGGAATATTAGTTGAGAGGAAAATGGTTCTCGGAGTTGATATTTTTCTTGGATTAGACCTTGCCGCATCCAATTTCTATAAAAATGGAAAATATGTGATTAAAGATAAATCAGCACCTTTGAAAAGCGATGAATTTATAGAGTACATTGTTGAATTAAACAACCAGTTTAAGACTTTAATCATTGAAGATGCGATTGAGCAAGAAGATTTTGACAGCTGGAAAAAACTGAACCAAAAAATCGGTACTAATAGTTATGTAGTGGCGGATGATTTTACCGCAGGAAACAAATCAAGGGTATTGCGCGGAATAAAGGAAAATTTATGTACCGGTATTCTCCTTAAATTAAACCAAAACGCAACACTCTCTGAAATGATGGAAGTCATCAACCTATCAAAACAAGCAGGAATGAAAACAATATTTTCTCATCGTCTGGGGGAAACAACGGATTCTTTTATAGCTGATTTTGCAGTTGGAGCACAGGTTGATTTTGTTAAATTTGGTGCTCCAGTAAGAGGAGAACGTGTAGTAAAATACAACAGATTATTAGCTATAGAAGACGAACTTAAAAATATCACTTGATAGATAAATTTTATGCAACCAGTTGTACTTATAGTGCTTGATGGATTTGGGGTTGCTCCTCAAAGTAAGGGAAATGCTATTTTTCAAGCTCACCCGCAAAATATTAATTCATATATATATTCTTATCCTTATACTCAATTGAAAGCATCAGGAGAAGCAGTGGGATTGCCGTATGGAGAAGTTGGCAATACAGAAGTAGGACATCTGAATCTTGGGGCTGGACATGTAGTATATCAGAGTTTACTCCGAATCAATTTATCTATAGCTGATGGAGGTTTTTATAAGAATATCGCCTTTCTTGAAAGCCTGTATCATCTATCAAAGACTAAAGGCAGACTTCATTTGATGGGATTGGTCAGCGGTGGCTCGGTACATGCTAACATGGATCATCTTTACGCTCTTTTATATTTCTGTAAACAGAATAGTTTCACAAATGTATTTGTTCATGCGTTTACAGATGGTCGAGATTCTCCTCCTCGTACGGCACTTACGTACCTTACAGATCTACAACATAAATGTGATTCATCAGGAATTGGTCAGATAGCAAGTGTCATGGGGCGGTATTATGCGATGGATCGTGATAGGCGATGGGATAGAACTATGAAAGCATATCTCTGCTTAACTCAAGGTATTGGACATAAGGCAGATTCATGCAGTCAGGCTATTGAGCAATCATACAACAAACAACAAACTGATGAGTTTATTGAACCAACCTTGATTATGAAAAATTCCTCACCAATTGCGCTTGTGCAACAAGGTGATGCAGTCATATTTTTCAATTTTAGGATAGATAGACCGCGACAACTTACTAAAGCGTTTGTATTAGATGATTTTGATACCTACGTAGAGGAGCCGTCAAATACAGTAAAGAATTATACATCCGTAAACGTATCATCCCACAATTTAAAAAGAGGAAAAAAGGTTCAAAATCTCTATTTTATCAGTATGACTGAGTATGAACGAAATCTTCCCACCATTGTTGCCTTTCCTCCCCATATTATCACTGTTTGCTTAGGAAGAATTCTTTCGGACAACTCAATCAATCAGCTTAGAATGGCTGAGAGTGAAAAGGAACGATTCGTGACGTATTATTTTAATGGATTGAGGGAGAAGCCGTTTCCACTTGAAGATAGGATTATCATACCATCCTTAAAAATACCAACCTATGACCTACAGCCTGCTATGTCAGCGCAGAATATCACTTCAACTCTTATTCAAAAAATCTCAATATGTAAATATCAATTTATTTTAGTTAATTTCGCAAACGCTGATATGATAGGTCATACAGGTAATTTTTTAGCTGGTATTGAAGCTATTAAAACTATTGATTCGTGTGTTGGACAAATTGTGAGTGTTGCACGACAGTATAATTATACCGTCTTGATCACTGCAGACCATGGAAATATAGAGGAGATGATTGATCTTAAAACAGGAATAATATCTACCGAACATACGAGCAACCCTGTTCCTCTTATCATTATTGATGAGAAATATAAAAATAAACCTCTCAGGCTTGATGTGGGGATTTTGGCAGATGTTGCTCCAACCATTCTTGCGTTGATGCAAATCCCAAAACCAAATGTTATGACAGGAAGAAACTTATTGCAAAAAGCATTCTAAAAATTATTGTGCTCCAATTTTTGATAGTATACTTGAAGCGTACTCTGATCCTCGTATGAGTGCTTTTTGAATATTTTTATCTGTTGCATATGAGGAAAGAAAACCACTGGTGAAGGCGTCTCCTGCTCCAGTAGTATCCACAATTTTTTTTATAGTAGGGGCATTTTGATAATACACTTTCTTTTTATAGTAAGCATACGCTCCTTTTTCGGCATCAGTAAGTACCACTATTTGGTTATCAAAATGTATTAAACCTGCCTGGTTTTCATTAAAATTTATATTAGAGTATTTTTTTTTCACTAATTCTGAAAATTCATGGGTGTTGAGAATGAGAATATCTACACATGAAAGTATATCCTTCAAATAGGAAAAACCATTACGGCAATCTGATATTCCAAGTCCTATACAAATGAGGGAGGAATTTTTTTTAAATAGGCACAGAGATTTTTTACGTTCATTAAGTGTTATTCCTCGTATGTTACCCATGTAAATCATCTTTGATTTTGGAGAGTGAGGTAGTAAATAATTGAGTGTTATATTATCAGTATGTGGAGTACCATAATGTACGACTGTTCGCTCGCCCTTCTCATTCAGGAGAATAGCTGAAATGTTTATATAGTTTTTTTCCACTCTTAAGAATTCACATGAAATTCCTTTTTTAACCAATTTCTGTATAATTACATTCTTAAAAGGATTTTCTCCTATACTTCCAATGACCGCACAGTTAAGTCCAAAAGAAGCGCATCCAACTGCTACGTTTGCTCCTCCGCCACCAAGCGATTCATGAAAATATGATGCAGAATATTTCCCTCCGAGTGCTAAAAAAAACCTGTCATCCTTTTGAGTCAAGCTGTCTCCTTTGAAGAAAAGGTCTATAGTAATATTTCCGATAGATATCAAATCATACATAGTATGAGCCTAACAAAAAATATATATAAAATCAACATTAAAGATCAAAAACTACTGTCTAGGACCCGATAGATCCGATACAGTTACAAAACTGTATGAAAGGATCATATAATGGCTCGTCTATGCGAGCATACAAAATCATTCCGTGTCCAGAACTGAAAGGATACTCTTTAAGCCGTGA
>DATDVH010000021.1:0-43498 GCA_035290045.1 Patescibacteria group bacterium
AAATTGATAAAACGTATTAAGACAGAGATGAAAAAAAAAGCACAAAATCTACATTTTGAAGCAGCGATCGCACTCAGGGAAAATATTAAAAATATCGAAAAAACGCTTGAAACTATATGGATAAAATAATAATTAAAGGAGCTCGTGAGCATAACCTAAAAAATATTACTGTAGAAATTCCTAAGAATAAATTTGTCGTATTTACCGGGGTCTCTGGATCTGGAAAGTCTTCGCTTGCTTTTGATACTATTTATGCTGAAGGACAGCGCCGATATGTTGAATCACTCAGTTCATATGCCCGTCAATTTTTGGGCATTATGAGCAAACCAGATGTAGATTTTATTGAGGGATTATCTCCTGCGATCTCAATTGATCAAAAATCTATCACTCATAATCCCCGATCAACAGTTGGGACAGTGACTGAGATATATGATTATCTACGACTGTTATATGCTCGTATAGGACACCCGCATTGTCCTTTGTGCGGAAGAGAAATATCTCAATTATCGCCTGATGAAATCGTGAAAAAAATGCTTGATGCAATACGTCAAGAACTCAGTACTGATAAAATCAAGCCACATATATTTTCTATAATAGCCCAAATCGTAAAGGAAAGAAAAGGAGAATTTAGTGGGCTTTTATCCAACCTTCGCGCAAAAGGATTTACAAGCGTCATTATTGACAATCATCGTTATGAGCTTGAAAATGAGATACTGCTTATTAAGACAAACAAACATTCTATTGACGCACTCATAGATACTTTTTCACTCAATCATAAGAATCTAAAAGATAAGATTTTTTTATCCAATTTCAACTCACGTCTTTTTAATGCTGTGGAAAATGCTCTCAATCTTTCAGGCGGTAAAGCTACGCTGAAATATGCAGATACCTCAATTTTATTTTCTGAGCAGTTTTCATGCCCTCATTGCAATCTTTCACTTCCTGAGATTGAACCACGTATATTTTCATTTAATTCACCACTTGGCGCATGCGGTACTTGTAAAGGTCTTGGATTCATCTTCGCTATAAACCCAGACAAGGTTATAAATCCTACTCTTTCTATAAATGAAGGAGCGCTTGTTCCATTTGGTATGGTTTTTTACAACTCAACATGGTATTCACGATTACTCAGTCGTTTTCTTGAAGATGTAGGCATAGACCAAAATAAACCACTTTTGCATGTAAAAGAAAATAAGCTTCATATGTTATTGTATGGCAATAGTAAAACCTATAAGGTAAGAGGGAAAAATCGTTTTGGAAAAGATACAGTCATTTTTGAACAATTTGACGGCATTATTCATGAAATGGATAAAAGATACACAGAAAGTACATCAGATTTTACACGATATGAAATAGAAAAATACATGGAGGAAAAAGTATGTACTCACTGTCGGGGAAAACGTCTTAAAAAGGAGGTACTAGGTGTTGTTATTCAGAATAAAAATATTTATGATACGGGAGAGCTTTCAATACATGACTGTCTTTCATTTATACAAACAGTGTTGACGCAACTGACTGTATATGAAACTGAGATAGCATTGCCTATAATAACTGAAATTAAAAATAGATTGTTTTTTCTTAAAAATGTTGGGCTTTCATATCTGACGCTCAATCGCGCTTCTAGAACGCTTTCTGGAGGTGAATCCCAGCGAATCCGACTTGCGTCTCAGATCGGATCAGGACTGACTGGTGTGATATACGTGCTTGATGAACCTTCTATCGGGCTTCATCCGAGAGATGTGTCAGCTCTTGTTGATAATCTGAAAAAACTTCGCAATCTTGGAAATTCAATCATAGTGGTAGAGCATGATCAAGAAACTATTGAGAGTTCAGATCATATTGTTGATTTTGGTTTATATGCAGGGAAGGAAGGCGGCAGCATCATATTTAATGGTTCACTCAAGGATCTGAAAAAATGCGACCGTTCTCTCACCAATCAGTATATGCTTAAAAGAAGTAAAATCACTCCTTTCTTATCACATAATAAAACAATGGGGAATAAAAAGAGTATTCTTTCAATCAATGGCTGTACACGATATAATCTGAAAAATATTTCAGCTTTTTTTCCTCTTGGTGATCTTACTTGTGTGACGGGAGTATCTGGATCGGGTAAATCTACATTAGTTGTTGAGACAGTGTATCCAGCTCTTCGTTCTTATTTAGGTATGACTCACTTTGATAAAAAGATCGGATATACGTCTTTGGAAGGATATCAGTACCTTGATTCAGTCTATTTAGTTGATCAGTCTTCTATCGGACGAACTCCACGATCCAACCCAGCAACATATATTGGTATTTTTGATCTTGTGAGAGATGTTTTTGCTTTGACTGCAGATGCACGAATGCGAGGATACAAAAAGGGAAGATTTTCATTCAATGTAAAAGGAGGACGGTGCGAGAAGTGCGCAGGAGCTGGTACTATCAAAATAGAAATGCATTTTCTTCCTGATGTCTATGTGACATGCGACGTCTGTCAAGGTAAGCGCTATAATTCAGAGACACTTGAGGTACACTATAAGGGAAAACGAATTGACCAAATTTTGAAATGTACCGTAAATGAAGCGTTAGACTTTTTTAAGGGACATCCTCACATCTATAAAAAATTGCACACTTTACAAGAAGTAGGACTCGGATATCTTGAGTTAGGACAACCTGCTCCTACACTTTCAGGTGGTGAAGCACAGAGAATAAAACTTGCTTATGAATTATCAAAAAAAGATTCTGGACGAACACTGTACATTCTTGATGAGCCAACCACAGGACTTCATCCGTATGATATAGAAAAATTGATGCAAACTTTGTATAAATTAATAGCACGAGGAAATACAATCATTATCATAGAACATAATCTTGAAGTCATTAAAAATTGTGGTTACATCGTTGACTTGGGACCTGATGGAGGAGACGGCGGAGGACAGATTATATATCAAGGAGCAATTGAAGGAATATGTGATGTTTCTCGTTCATATACAGGAATGTATTTGAAAAAGTATGCACCACTCACCTAAACTATTTTTAGTAGTATTAGCACATATCGCGCTTTTCCTTATTTTTATCCCCGCACATATTTCTGCTGACGAGGATATACAATTTAAGACTACCTATGAAGCTCATTATACTCCTCGTTTGAATGGCGATTCTGATGTTAGTTTGTCAATAAGTATTGTGAATATGCGCTCAGATATATATATAAAAGAATTTTCTATTTTATTTCCTACACAATTTTCAATGAGTAATCTTTTAGTAAAAGATGACTATGAGACTATTACCCCAGTTATTGATCGTGGGGGAGAATTTACCAAAATAAGCATTCCTTTTTCTCACCCGCCAATTGGCAAAAATGCGGTAGGACATATATATATGAATTTTGAACAAAAGAACCTTTTCAAGACACACGGTGCTCTATGGGAGATAATCATTCCTACTATTCACAATAAACCAAACACCGTGTTCAATATCTCAATTACCCTTCCCGAAAAATCAAACCGCATACTTTCAATCGCCAAACCCAGTCCATCCTCTATTGCAGGGAATACTATTTTTTGGAAAAACATCACAACACGTACTGTCTATGCTGTATTTGGAGATGCACAATATTATACGTTGAATCTGACCTACACTCTTAAAAACGACGGTTTGCGTCCCGTATACTATGATATAGCGCTTCCCCCCCCAACTGCTTATCAGGACATAGTTATCAATTCTCTTACTCCTCAACCTGAAAAAGTATATTTTGATGAGGATTACAATGTATTGGCACGATACACCTTATTTGCTCAGGAGGAAAAAAAAATTAACTTTAAGGGAGGAGCGACGTTATTTGTTCGTCCGCAGTCTGAAATAAATGTACTAAATGCGCAGAATATTGCTCATCAAAATAATTACTTACTTGAGACCACAGGATATTGGGACGCTGGTTTAGCAGGTAAAAATAATGAGATTGAGGAAAATAATTCCATAGAGTCTATATATAGGTATGTAACCTCACATCTTACCTATGATTATTCGCGAATAAATACGAGTAAACGGAGGCTCGGCGCTACCAAAGTACTTGCCGACCCAAAGAGCGCAGTTTGTACAGAATTTACTGATTTATTCATTGCTCTTTCTCGTAAAAAAGGTTTTCTAACCCGTGAAATTGAGGGATATGGGTTTTCACAGGATAAGAATCTTCGCCCTCTTTCATCAATGACCGATATATTACATACATGGCCAGAATATTATGATGAAAAAAATAAACAATGGATACCAATTGACCCAACGTGGGAAAATACCTCGGGAATAGATTATTTTTCATCCTTTGATCTTAATCATATCGTATTTGCCATACATGGCAAAGATCAATCGTATCCGTTTCCTGCAGGTCTGTATAAGGTAGACGACACTGCAAAAGATATTGAAATAACTCCATCAGATAAGCCTTTTGAAAAAAAAATAGCTGTACAACTCAATGAAAATATACAACGTAAAATCACCGATACTACTCAATATAGAGGAACAGTGAAAATAAAAAATATAGGCACGACCTTCTTAATAAATTCTGTATTTGAATTAAAAAGCTCTACTTTAGCAATTGATACGCCAAAAATCACGTTTGATTTATTTGCCCCATATCAAACAAAAGAAGTATCTTTTACCTATAGCGCTCCCTCAGTATCTCAAAAAACAAATGTAAATCTATCACTTCTTTTCAATACATATCCCATACGAAATATTTCCCTCTCCGTAACTTCATTGTATGCAGATATTATTTTAAAGGCTATCGGAATTGCTATAGCGATTATCACTCTTTTATTAGTATATCTATTATTTCGCACGCGGCAAAAAAAAGTATGAAAACTCTATTTTTCAAAAAAGACGCTCTTACTGCAATTCCTTCCGAAACAGGAGTGTATTTTTTTCTCAAGAAAGACATTCCTCTTTATATCGGAAAAGCACTCAACCTGAGAGCTCGTATTGCCTCGCATGTGCGAAGCAGCGAACTTGACCAAAAAGAAAAACAAATAATCAGTCAAACAGATAGAATAAAAATCATCACGATTTCCTCGGAATTTAATGCGCTCATGTATGAGGCTGAACTGATCAAACAGTATAAGCCAAAATATAACATCATCTTAAAGGACGGAAAAACATCTTTATATATCAAAATTACAGAGAGCAAAACCTATCCTAAAATTTTTCCAGTCAGATATGAAAATGAAAGAGGCTCTCAGTATTTTGGACCGTTTCAGTCGCATCAGATAGTAATGAAAGTCCTCAGGGAAATCAGACACATCGTCCCATTTTGTTCACAAAAAAAGATGACAAAACGCGGCTGTTTTTACTCAAAAATCGGTTTATGCAATCCATGTCCCAATACTATTTCTCACATACAAGATAAAGAGGTGAAAAAAAAGGCTGCCAAGGAGTACAAAAAACAAATACGAATAATTCGTCTGATTTTGCAGGGAAAATCTGATATTGTCCTCCGATCACTGACACGACGAATGGCAGAAAAAAGTAGAGTCAATAATTATGAAGACGCATTGAGCATACGAGATACAATCACTTTTTTTAGGAAACTGATTGCTGAAAGATCCTTTCACGAAAATGTCGAAAAGTATACGGTTGGTTTCCCTATTGAACAGTTAATATGTGAATTTAATACATTTATGAAAAATTATTTTGGGCAATCACACGAACGCGATACATATACCACTGAATGTTATGATATATCGCATTTGTTTGGAAGTCATGCGACCGCATCCATGGTTGTTTTTCATGACGGACAACCATATAAAAAAAAATATAGACGATTTCGTATACAGACAGTACGCCATATCTCAGATGTTGACATGATAAAGGAAGTGATAGACAGAAGATTAAAAAGAAAAGAGTGGAAACTTCCAGATATTATTGTTGTTGATGGAGGGAAACCTCAACTTATTGCGGTTACGCAGACACTAACCTTTCATCAATTATCTATCCCTTGTATAGGATTTGCCAAAAGCCCCGATCGAATCATTGTCTCAAACCCTCCACAAACCATCTATTTATCCGAAAATTCAGCACTTCTTTTGCTTTTTAAGTATATAAGAGATGAATCTCATCGTTTTGCAAAAAAGTATCATACGTTATTAAGAAACAAAAACTTTTTTACTACAAATAAGGTATAATATTCCATCTATGAAAAGAATTATAAGAGGAATAATTTTTTCAGCGCTTAGTTTGTATCTGACTTCATTAGTTATACGGGGGTTTAGCATTCGGTATGACCTAAAACCATTTCTTCTCGCAACTCTTATATTAGCGGTCGTCTATTACCTTATAGTTCCTCTTTCCAAGCTTATATTGCTTCCCCTCAATATTCTGACTCTTGGACTTGTTTCAGTTGTTGTATATATTTTTTTATTTAATTATGTTATTCACTATTTTGGATTCATATCAATCCATTCATGGACTTTTGAGGGGTTTACATTCTCAGGTCTTGTGATTCCAAAAATACAGTTAAATTATCTTTCTACTCTTATTTCCTCAGCATTGCTTTATTCCACCATTATAAATGTGTTTGAATTAGTCATATGAAAAACATTCTGCTTATCGCAAGTAGTATTATCAGTATTTTTATTGTCATTCTTATTCTTATACAAGGACGAGGTGCAGGACTTGGAAGTGCGTGGGGAGGAGGTGGCGAACTTTTTTCCACACGGAGAGGCATTGAGAAATGGACGCTCCGTTTTACAGTCGTACTCATTATATGCTTCTTTATCGTATCAGTCGTTAAACTTTTATTATGATTGCCCCGTATAAAAAAGTACGGTATTATTATTGGCTGTTCGACAGTTTTTTTAAGAAAAACATAAAAAGCTTGATTATTAGTTTTGTTCTCGGCTTTTTTCTACTGCTATTTTCTATCACTTTTTTCCCGTATATAGTCACTCTTTTTAATCGCAAAACAGAGCAAATAGGCATCGTTGGAAAATATACTTTATCCAATCTTCCTGACGATATTAAGGGAGATTTGTCAAACCCGCTCCTTATAGTTAACCCAAAGGGTGAGATTATTCCCATTTTAATCAAGTCATATGAGTTGCTTGATCAGAATAAAACGTACCGTTTCTTTCTTAAATCAAATCTAAAGTGGTCCAATGGAGACATATTTGTTGCGCAGGATATGCACTATACATTTAAAGGTGTTGAGCAAAAAGTCATTGATGACACCACTATTGAATTTAGACTGAGTCAACCACTCTCTACATTTCCCGCATATCTGACAAAACCTTTGTTTAAAAATAAGACAGATGGTGTTGCAGGATTGTACGAATTAAGTAACTATTACGAAAAAAATGGTTCGTTACAAAAAATTTCATTTAGTCCAAATAAAAAAAAAATTCCCTTTAGAGTGTATAAATTTTACGACACTGATAGCAAACTCATTAACGCATATAAAAAGGGAGAAATCACTCATGTGGTAAATACCAAAAAAAATATAGCAGATATTTTCTCTACATGGAAAAATACTAAAATTACTCGCTCAGTCAGTTATAATCAGATGTTGACGCTTTTTTTCAATACAAACAGTAAATTATTTGCAGAAAAAGAGGCTCGTGAAGCCTTCGCATACGCACTTCCTGACGTTGAAGAATATGGAATTTCAGCAATTGGGCCTATTTCTCCACTTTCATGGGCATACAATACACACTTGAAAAAGAATGTACTTGATCTTGACAAAGCATCTTCCTTATTAAACAAGATCATAGAAGGTCAGAAAAAGCCTCAGATAAACTTCTACACCTTTTATGAATATCTCACCATTGCAGAGGAAATTAAAAAAAATAGCGAGAAAATAGGATTATTTGTAAATCTTAAAGTCATATCATATCTTCCTACAGACTTTGATATTCTACTAACGGTATGGAATCCGCCGCCTGATCCAGATCAATACTATTTTTGGCATTCAACGCAAGATCAAGGAAATATTACGCATTACAAGAATGTGAAAATAGATAAATTACTTGAAGACGGACGAAAAATAATGAATATAAATGAGAGAAAAAATATATATGAGGATTTCCAAAGGATACTTATAGACGATCATCCTGCTCTTTTCATATATTATCCATATACCTATACCATTGAGAAAAAGTGATATAATTACAATATTAAAAATAAAATATAAAAAATAAAAAAATATCAAGACATAGTAGGTTATAGTGACAAAAGTGGAATTTTTTTATCTTTGATTTTTTATATTTAATTTTTTGAGCCGCGGTGGTGGAATGGCAGACACGCAGGACTTAAAATCCTGTGATTTCAAAAATCGTGAGGGTTCGACTCCCTCCCGCGGCACCGCTTCCCTTACTCCCGCATCAGTAATTTGATATAATGTCTTATATAAAGAGTATTTATATTTTATTTTTTATATTTAATTTTTCATTTTAGCCGAGGTAGCTCAGTGGCAGAGCAACTGTTTTGTCCCAGAAGCAGTTAGCTAAATTTGATAAAATTTAGCGTAACGCTTCGGGATCCCGTACATTTACGCTTTTGCCTGCTTAGCTCAGCGGTAGAGCAGCTGTTTTGTAAACAGCAGGTCGTCAGTTCGAGCCTGACAGCAGGCTCAAAAAGCAAAAGCTAAATAGTACTGGGATAAACAGTAGGTCGGGGGTTCAATTCCTCTCCTCGGCTCAAAACAGTCATGAGTTTTGAGTCATCTAACTTATTGTTTATTACGTTTCAAGATTAATGACTAAAGTCTAACGATTAATTTGCGCTTGTAGCTCAACGGATAGAGCAATTCCCTTCTAAGGAATAGGTTGAGCGTTCGATTCGCTCCAAGCGCACAAAAATACCGTAGGTCTATTTCACCTCGTAGGTGAAATAAATATAACCTCGGGAAAATGTGCACATAACATTTTACCCATGAGGTGGGATATGTGAAGTATTATCTCAATTATGGCAATGACATTTGTGCTCGCGTTTCGGGAGTATTTGGAGGCGTTTTTGATCATCGGAGTATTTTTTGGACTATCGCTAAAACTCAATTTAAGAAGAGAAAAAGAAATACTGTTAGCATCAGCCATCGGTATTTTTTTATCATTTCTTCTCCCTCTTCTTACTTTTTATCTTGGAGATCATGCTCGCATACTCCTCACTGAAAAGCGTGCAGAGCTTCTTGAAGGGTACCTCATGATATTTTCCGGCTGTTTTATTGCTTATATAGTGTTCTCCTTACACAGATTTTTTGTCCAAAAAAGAGCTTTTCAGGTGATTAAAGCACATCAAAAACTGACAAAAAACATATTTGATTTTTCCTTATTTGCTAGCATCGTCTTTTTTGTAGCGCGTGAGGGATTTGAAATTGCGCTTTTTACCGCAACAACTTCGCTGTTTTCTACATTTATCTCTAATTTGATTGGGCTCACTCTTGGTTTTTTTACTGCCGCAATAATTGGAGTACTCACTTCACTTGCTTTTATCGCTTTTCCCTTGGGTAAAATTTATAAATTGACTGAATATTTCATTTTAATACTTGGGGCATCTCTTGTAAAAAATGGACTATCAGAACTTACTGAAGTATATATGGATATTCACATATCACGTATTTTCCCTTTTCCCCTCCATTTCCTGCCTCAAAAATCAACAATTGCAGGCCATCTGATTGCAACTCTTTTTGGTCTTGAGAAGAATTTTGGACTCCTTGACGGAAGCATTATGATAGGGTACATTTTTCTAGTATATTATTTTTTAATTCGACGCAGAAGAAGTGCGCCAATATTTAATTAATTGTAATGAAAGTGATATTTGTTCCTTTTTTAAGATTGATTTTTTTTACTTCACCAGATTTCAGTTCAATGATTTTATTTGCTCTTTCTTTTGAAGTAAAACTATTCGGATACGAACGCGGCGACAGGTTTTCAATAAAATCAACTATTTGATTTTCATTTATAAAAATAAAATCAAGGGGAAATTGCATATCCTTCATCCAAAAATGATAAAAATCTGGTTTTTCAAAGATAAAAAGCATTCCTTCATTACTTTTTAAGGAAGGAATACCCGATAATCCTTTATTCCTTTTTTCTTCTGTATCAGCAATAAAAAGAGTATATATCTTATTGCCGATAACCGAATTTACTTTTTTATATTCCATCAAATGCTTTTGTTGTGGAAAGAATAAAAAAAGAATATAAAAAAATATCGTGGTAAAAAAAAGTATATATATTTTCTTGCTCATGAAAAGTTCTGATTTGTGGGACAAGGATCGTCCATTAGTGCGCGTAGACTAAAAATGTTACCATCCTTACATCATGCGTCTATCAACCCGGTCATCTTCCGGGGGACTTAAAATGGGGATTCCTTATCTTGAGGTATGCTTCGTACTTAATATGCTTTCAGTACTTATCACCAAGAGATATAGCTACCCAGCAATGCAGTTTTTCCACAACTGGCACACCAGGGATCTCCTCTGCCAGGTCCTCTCGTACTGTGGCAAAATCCTCTCAAGAATCCAAACGCCTGCACCGGATAGAGTCCGAACTGTCTTGCGACGTTCTGAACCCAGCTCGCGTACCGCTTTAACGGGCGAACAGCCCGACCCTTGGAAGGTACTGCCCCTCCAGGATGCGATGAGCCGACATCGAGGTGCCGAACGAGACCGTCGATATGAACTCTCGGGTCTCACTAGCCTGTTATCCCCGGGGTAGCTTTTATCCGTTAAGCCCGTCCCGCAATCACTGCGGGATCGAGGATCACTAACGCCTGCTTTCGCATCTGCTCGGATTGTAGTCCTCGCAGTTAAGCCAACTTGTGCGTTTACACGTCGTGTTCCGATTTCTTTACGGAATAAGTTGACCATTGCACTCCTCCGTTACCTTTTTGGAGGAAACCGCCCCAGTTAAACTGACCACCTACCACTGTTCCTCATCTTCGATGAGGTGAGACTCAAAGTTTTCAAAGAGAGGTGTTTCATTGACCCCCCCGCCAAAGGCGGAGGGTCCCTCCTACGCTCAACAGTTAAAAACTTCTTGCCAATAGCAAGCTTCAGTAAAGCTCCCGGGGTCTTTTTGTCCAGGTGCAGGTAGGCCGCTTCTTCACAGCCATTTCAATTTCGCCGAGCAATGGTTCAAGACAGTTTTCATCTTATTATACCTTTCATGCGGGCCGGAACTTACCCGGCAAGGGGTTACGCTACCTTGGAACGGTCAGAGTTACCGCTGTCGTTTACTGGAGCTTAAATCAAAGCCTTATTCCGATAAATCGAAACTCAACCTCAATTCTTGACTTACCAGCACTGGACAGGCCTCAGCCCCTATATTTCCCTTTTCAGGTTTGCAGGGACCTATGTTTTAGCTAAACAGTTAGATGAAAATCTTTTGTTGTAGCCCTGATTTAATCAGGGCAGAGCATCTTGCAAAGCTTACGCTCAGTTGTATTGCCGAGTTCCTTGAACCATCCTTACTCGTATGCCTGAGTCTACTCGACTTGTCCACCTGTGTCGGTTTTGGTACGGACTTTGATACCACTCCTTACCTAATTTTTCCCGGAGACTTAAACATACACGATTTTCTCACATTATATAAGAATTTCCATCATAACTTATCTTTAACCAAAGGTCAAAGATTTATCATTTAGACCACATAAATTTTTTAAGGACTTATAAAGGCCGTGTGTTCAGATCTCGTCATCAAGTAAGTGATAACGCAGTATCAAAGGTAGTTGAATATTAACAACTTGGACATCCCTCAATACCAATTGATATTGAAGTTAGATCCGACTAACCCTCAGCCGATTTACGTTGCTGAGGAAACCTTGGACATTCGGCATTCCGGATTTTCACCGGAAGAAACGCTACTCATGCCAGCATTCTCACTTCTATCAACTCCACCCTGACTTACATCAGAGCTTCAATGCAGATAGAACGCTCCCCTACCTCCCGCCATAGGCGGGATTCCGTCTTCGGTAAATTATTTGAGCCTCGAATCATTTTAGGCGCAAAGTCTCATCCCCTCGCCAAAGCGAGGGAATATTATGGTGAGCTGTTACGCACTCTTTAAAGGGTGGCTGCTTCTGAGCCAACCTCCCATCTGTCTTTAAAACTTCACTACCTTTACCACTTAATAATTATTGAGAGACCTTAGACGGGAATCTGGGCTGTTTCCCTCTCGACCACACCTGCTTATCCAGGCGAGTCTGACTCCTCGCGAAAAAAGATGCATGTATTCGGAGTTTAGTTGATTCCGATTGCTGAAAGCTCTCGAAACCATCTAGTAGCTCTACCCCACGCATCATTAACGGAGGGCTATACCAAAATATATTTCGGGGAGAACCAGCTATCTCTGGGTTCGATAGGCATATTACCCCTAACCACAGGTCATCTTATATCATTTCACCGATAACAAGTTCGGGCCTCTTCTTGATTTTACTCAAGATTCACCCTGCCCATGGTTAGCTCACCCAGTTTCGGGTCTTCCCGATGGCGCGTCATTCGTCAAAAGACGAATCATAGCCCTATTCAGGCTCGCTTTCACTCTGCCTCCCCCCAATTATCGGGGTTAAACATAAGCGCCAATCGGAAAACTCGCTGGCTCATTCTTCAATAGGCACATCGTCACACTTCGCTATCGCTCGGTGTTCCTAAATTAAAAATTGAAAAGCAAAAGTTAAAAAGTATACAAAATCAACTTTTAATTTTTCATTTTTCATTTTTAACTTGAGAAGCACGAAGCGAAAGCGAGTGCTCCGATTGTTTGTTAGTTAATGGTTTCAGGTACTATTTCACTCCCCTCGCCGGGGGACTTTTCACCTTTCCCTCACGGTACTAGTTCACTATCGGTCAATATAAGTATTTAGTCTTAGAGCTGTGACCGCCCTTGCTTCCCACAGGGTTTGCCGTGCCCCGTGGTACTTGGGAATCTCACTGGACGTAGTTTTTAATTTTAGATACAGGACTTTCACCTTCTATAGTTGTCTTTTCCAAAACATTCTCCTATAAAAAACTACTGTCGTATTGTGAGTCCCGCAACCCCCCGCAAAATGCGGGGTTTAGACTGTTCCGATTTCGCTCGCCGCTACTGACGGAATCTCTGTTGATTTCTTTTCCTCTGGTTACTTGGATGTTTCGGTTCACCAGGTTACCCCCCCGACTGAAAGTCTGGGTCATTGTACTTTCGCACAATGGGGTTGCCCCATTCGGAAACCACCGATTGATAATGCTTGTTGAAGAGCTCATCGATGATATCGTCCTTATACAGACGTCCTTCTTCGGCTTATACTGCCAAGGCATCCACCATTAACTTTATTCTTTGTCCCACAAATCAAAACTTAATCCGTTATACACGGATTTTACTATGCTTACTCCTACCTTTGAAAAACCAAATTGTCAAAGTGCGTGGACTTGAGGAGAGTTGAACTCCTAACCTCCCGGATGCAAACCGGGTGCTCTGGCCAGTTGAGCTACAAGCCCTTATATAAATTAAAAATTTAATGTCAAAAGTTAAAAATTACTATTAAAATTGACAAATCGTGAAGGCTGTTAGGAGAAGAAACAGTGGTCTGCTCCAATAGTGCCTCGGTTATAATAACAAATATATTTTCAAAAATCAAGCAGTTTTTTAATCATAATTCATTTAAACTATAGATTTTGAAACTCCCGATCTACGGCGGCGTTTTATGACTTTTATATCAATCACCGATCGCCTAAGAGACATCATCGCCTCATGACGTTCCTCTTTGGTTTTACTTTCCTTGATAAGTTTTTCAGCGCTTTCTTGGGCTTTTTTCACTGCTATCTCGTCAATCTCGTCCTGATGGTACGCGCGAGAGACAAGAACAGTAGTCTTTTTTCCGTCAGTCTCAAGATACCCGCCGCCGATTGAGAAAAAAATTTCGTCATTTTCCTTTTTGACTTTAATCGCGCCCTCTCTCAAAAGTGAAAAAAGCGGTACGTGTTTGTGCAATATTGTTATTTCTCCAGACGCAGATGGGGCAGTAACTGTTGATACCTCATCCTCATACACGACTTTTTTTGGAGTAATAATACGAAGTCTAAAGGTATGGGACATATTGTTTTTAGTTTTATATATTTTATATTTTATTTTTAAAATTTTATATTATTTTACTTCCTCAATCCCTCCAACCATATAGAAAGATTGCTCTGGTTTATCATCGTGCTTTCCTTGGATGATCTCTTCAAATGCACTCACTGTTTGTTCAATTGGCACATATTTTCCCGCTCTTGCGGTAAATACCTCAGCGACAAACATAGGCTGTGTGAGGAATTTTTGTATTTTACGCGCGCGATTGACTGTCATACGATCTTCCTCTGAAAGCTCTTCCATCCCAAGTATTGCAATAATGTCTTGCAAGTCCTTATATCTTTGCAGTATTTGTAATACTTCACGAGCGACGGTATAGTGTGTATTACCCACAATATCTGGATCAAGCGCCCGTGAACTTGAGGTGAGCGGATCAATAGCTGGATAAAGCGCTTGCTCTGTTAATGATCTTTCAAGTGTGATTGAAGCGTCAAGATGAGAAAAAGTCGTGACAGGCGCTGGATCAGTATAATCATCTGCTGGCACGTATACTGCTTGCATGGAAGTAATAGAGCCTTTTTTTGTAGAAGTTATTCTCTCTTGAAGAGACGCCATCTCAGATGCTAATGTTGGTTGGTATCCAACACCTGATGGAATACGTCCCAAAAGCGCTGATACTTCAGAACCAGCTTGTGCAAATCTAAAAATATTATCAATAAAAAGTAATACGTCTTTGTTTTCCTCATCACGAAAATACTCAGCCATAGTCACTCCGGTCAATGCAACGCGTAATCTATTACCTGGTGGTTCATTCATCTGACCGAAGACAAGTGCTGTTTTCTCAATCACCTTGCTTTCCTTCATCTCACGCCACAAATCATTGCCTTCACGAGTACGCTCTCCTACACCGGTAAAAACAGATACTCCTCCATGTTCTGATGCAACGTTTCTGATAAGCTCTTGTATGATCACTGTTTTGCCTACTCCAGCGCCACCAAAAACTGCAATTTTACCTCCTTTTAAGAAAGGGGTCAGAAGATCAATGACTTTGATACCTGTTTCAAATACTTCTTGGGTAACATCCTGCTCAACAAAAGTTGGCGCACTTTTATGAATAGGTGATTTTTTTGTATACTTCACATCTCCATTGTTATCAATAGGCTGACCTAATACGTTGAATATTCGTCCTAATGTACCCTCACCGACGGGTACTTCAATTGCTTTGCCCGTATCGGAGACTTTCATACCTCGACGCAACCCATACACATCACCCATAGCAAGCGTACGTACCCTACCCCCTCCTAATATTAACTCAACTTCCAATACTATTTTCTTTGTATCATCAAGAGAGACTTCAAGAGCATTATAGACAGAAGGAGTTTGACCCTCTGCAAACCGCACATCTATCACTGCTCCTCTTATCTCTATTATTGTTCCATCAGACATATGTATTAAGCATAATAAAACTAATTATTACTACTTGACGAGCTTGCGGCGATCATATCCAAAAGCTCATAGGTAATATTTTGTTGACGAAGCTTATTACGCAAACGAGTTAAATTATACATGATATCTTCTGCACTATCTGTCGCATTTTTCATCGCTATCATCCGAGAGGCATGCTCACCTGCCATACTGTCCAAAAAAGCAGTTTTTATTTTTTCTTGTAACATGTCCTTGAGAAGAGCTGTAATCATCATATGGAGCGACGGCTCTATCATATACTGTTGAGTACCAATCGCATCTGTGCTTGAAACTTCAAGTACTATATCTCTGTTTTTGATAGGGAACAACTGAACCATAACTGGCTCATTTTTGAAAGTTGATATACATTTGTTATAGACGATAAAAATAGTTGCGTATGTTTGATTCACAAAATGATCATATATAAGAGAAAATAGGGGTGAAACCGCAGAAATCAATGGTTTCTGATCAGAAAAATTGGCTTTTATTGACGCTCCAATATGAGCAAGGAATTCAGCCCCCTTTTTTCCGACGACAATAAAGTCATCTTTTTCAAATCTAGTATGATGTGACAAAAAACGAAAGAGGTTGACATTAAAACTACCACACAATCCTTTGTTAGAAGTAATAAGAACAAATAAATTTTTGTCTTTTTTGACTGTGTTTTTTTTGGTTTGAGATTGCAGTATAGTATGACAATCGTCTATGCTCATGACCTTTTGAGCTATCATATCAAGAACTGTTCTGTATTCGCGCCCTTCAAAAGCATCTTTTTGTGCACGTTTCATCTTCACAGCCGACACCATCTGCATGGCTTTGGTAATTTTTGAGACATTACCAATTGTTTTAATTTTTTTTCGTGCCTGACGTAAATTCATATGTTTTCAAAAAATCTTTAACTAATGCGTGCAATTTTTCCTCATGCTGTGGGTTAAGAAGTTTCAGATCATTGATCTCATGGATTATATTTGATGCTTTCAGTGTACAATATGAGATGAATCGTTCTTCAAAATGCGTAATCTGAATAGTAGGTATAGTATCAAGATATCCTTGAGTACCAACCCATAAAATAAGTACTTGCTGGGCTAAAGTAAGAGGCTCATTTTTTTTCTGTTTGAGGAGTTCGGTCATACGAGCTCCTCTGTCTAATAATTTCCTAGTTGCACTGTCAAGTTCTGATTCAAACTGTGAAAAAGCCGCAATCTCTCTATATTGAGCAAGATCAAACTTAAGTCCTCCCGCTACGTGTTTCATTGCCTTTGTCTGAGCGGCTGATCCAACGCGGCTGACGGAAATCCCGACATTGATAGCAGGACGCACACCTGAATTAAAAAGATCTGCTTCAAGAAAAATCTGCCCATCAGTGATTGAGATAACGTTTGTAGGGATATACGACGATACATCTCCCTCTTGTGTCTCAATGATAGGAAGCGCAGTAAGGGATCCTCCACCCATCTGCTTATCAAGGCGACACGCCCTCTCAAGAAGTCGCGAATGCAGATAAAATATATCTCCCGGATATGCTTCACGACCTGATGGACGACGCAATATAAGGGATATCTGTCTATATGCCCAGGCGTGTTTAGTCAGATCGTCGTAAATAACAAGTACATCTTTGCCCTTATCCATAAAATACTCACCCAGAGTGCATGCGACATACGGCGCTATATATTGAAGCGATGCTGAATCAGACGACGTCGCCGCGATGATCGTCGTATATTCCATAGCCCCTTTTTTCTTGAGAAGATCATAGACTGCAGCGACTTTTGATGACCTTTGGCC
Organism: Patescibacteria group bacterium; assembly: GCA_035290045.1. Lineage (GTDB taxonomy): Bacteria > Patescibacteriota > Microgenomatia > UBA1406 > HO2-37-13b > DATDVH01. The sequence continues at coordinate 17,256 of DATDVH010000021.1, forward strand.
GATGACTGCATAGACACAGACGATATTTTGATCTTTTTGATTCAAAATCGTATCAATAGCTATAGTGGATTTTCCTACTCCTCTATCACCGATGATAAGTTCCCGTTGACCTCTTCCTATGGGAATGAGCCCATCAATCGCCTTAATGCCAGTTTGCAATGGGGTATTCACTGATTGACGATAAATGACACCAGGCGCAATACGTTCGACTGGATAGGTTTTATCTGAGTTAATACTACCCTGTCCATCTATGGGACGAGCAAAACCATCAAGTACTCTCCCCATACATGCAGAACCGACAGGAACAGACAGAATAGCGCCAGTGCCTTTTGCTCTATCTCCTTCTCGTATCGTCGTATAATCACCAAATACTATCGCGCCTACTTCATCCTCCCTAAGATCAACAACCATTCCCTTTACTTGATTAGGAAATGTGATCACCTCACCATATGCGACATCTGAAAAGCCAGATAATATCACCACTCCATCTAATATTTGATCCACGGTACCTACATTTTCCTCTTTCAGGTCAATTTTACTGCCTATTAGTTGATTTTCAATCTCTTTTATAAAAGAATCAGTTATTTTCATAATTTTTATATACTACTAACCTGAGCAGTTACTGTATCAAGACGGCCTGCAAGCGATACATCTAATATTTTTGATCCCCAGCTAACAATAAACCCTGCAATGATAGATTTATCTTCTCTTTTTTCAATTTCACATCCCCGAAGAAAAGGAAGAATCTCTATAATATCATTGACTTCCTTATCTGTGAAGGCATACGAAGTGATTAATACAGCACTTTTTTTTTCTTCCTTTTTGAGTTCAAGTATGACCTGTTGTTTGATTTTCGCCCTCAAACTCTGACTAATTTTCATACGATGCAGTAAGAGGTGTTTTTTCTAATGTATCAATGAGCTTTTGAGTGATCTGCCTCTTTATATTCTCATCAATCAAATCGCGCAAAACTGATTTTATCATCAGAGAACTTGTTTTAATCACATCCTTTTTTAACCCATTGTAAAGAGTTAATTTTTCATCTTTCATCTGTTGTTTTGTCTGATTTCGTATATGTTCTGCATCATTTTGAGCTTTGAGAATAATATCTTTTTTTATTTGATCAGCCTCTTGTCTAATAGTTTTTATAATGAGACGTGATTGTTCTTGAGCCTCACTAATAATTATCTGCTTTTGAGCAAGCGCCTCTTCCTCTTTATTTCGCAAGTCAGCGATGATACGCTCCTTATCCTGTTCATTTTTTTTCTGTTCCTTGATAAAATGAGTGAGCGGTCGTGCAAGAAACTTTTTAAAAATAAAAAAGAACACAATAAAATTTATCAGCTGAGCGATAAGTAATCTGTAATCTATTCCTAATGCTTCCATTATATTTTTTTAAGTAAATTTAATAATAAGTGAAATAACTAATGCGTATATCGCAACAGCTTCTGCAAAAGCAATAGCCAAAATCATAGTTGTTCTGATTGACGATTCGGCTTCTGGGTTCCTGCCCATAGCTTCAAGCGCACGACCTCCAATCAGTCCAATACCAATACCAGGCCCTATCGCACCTATTCCAATCGCAATGGCCGTCGCCACTAATTTGAGTCCTTCTGTATCCATATATATTTTCACCTCCCCTTCAATGTTCCTTCGCCATAGCAGTGCTTAAAAACACCGCTGTAAGCATTGAAAAAACTAATGCCTGTATAAATCCCACAAATATCTCAAGTGCCAAAAATGGGAGCGAAGCAAGAATAGGTATCAAAAAAGCAACTACCGCAATCAAGACCTCCCCTGCGAAAATATTTCCAAAAAGCCGAAAGGCAAATGAGATAATTTTTGAAAATTCAGATATGATCTCAAGAAACCCTACAAATACGGTCATAGGATTTTTCAGGTTTATAAATTTTTTGAGATACTGTCTTAACCCAACATATTTTATACCGCTCCATTGAATAACTATAAAAGTGAGAATAGCCAGAGCCAAAGGAACATTAAGATCAGCAGTAGTACCGCGAAGAAGTGGAATTGATCCTCTTCCTTCTTTCAGGAAAATACTTTCAACCCCGGGAAGAAGCCCAAACCAGTTGGAAAGAATTATAAAAAGAAAAAGTGACCCAAGAAAGGGAAAAAAAAGCGCTGTTTTATCATGAAGAATTGTTTCAAAAAAGGAATAGAGTGAATGAGTGATCCAACGAACAATGAAATGATTTTTACCCCATACTGCAAGGATAAAAAAAGCAATAAGTACTATCTCTGTAGCGATGAGAGAATTAGTCACAGGAAATCCAAATATATCAAATAGTTTTTCTGCTTTTATACTTATATGCAACATGGGAAATTAAAAATAAAAAATTAAAAGTCAAAAGTTAAAAACAATAAATTAAAAATTGCCTTTGGTTGTTTTGAACAGGTTATAAAATGTACCTATTGTTCCTATTATAATAAAAATTATAATAAATAGTGGTTTTGTTTTGAAAAAGTTGTCTATCAATAAGCCTAAAAAGACTCCTAATAATAAAGGAGCACCCACATAATACCCAATTCCTGCGTATTTTGCAAGAAGAAAATTATTATATATGGGTTTCTTCACTTTTTCTTTCTTATTTCTTTTTCTTATCTCATATCCTTTCCCAATTATATAGTTGTTTACAGACATAGTATTTTATGTAACGCACCACCTATTGACTTGGAATAATTGCTTATGCTATACTTTACATATTCACAAGAAAAAGCACTTCCTTGGGTTCCGTCCCTTGGTGATGCTTTTTCATAGGTTAGTTATGCTTCATAAAATTCCTTATTTAAAAACTAAATCATACCAATTATCAAATGAATTATTTTTATATTCTTTCTTTGTTTTATTAAAATAAATCCATCTTCCACGATAGTTTCTGTCAGTATTCATGACTAATCCTCCTAAAAGATTTTTACCTGTTTTGTTATTTTCAAGAATGTATTTATATAATCCGTCTGCTTTTGACGCAAAATCGTTTAAGTATGATCCATGCGGATCAAACAATCCAATTCTTCCATTTTTAAGTTTCACTATAAAATCAACATAAAAAGGTTTTGTTTCTCCATGATGATAGGGAATGGCAAAAAATGTTGCGTCTCGATCTCCATTTTTAAACCACCATTCAACTGATTCTGACTTCTCCAAATAGGAAATAAAAGCGGTCTCATGTTTATTGTTCTGATTACTAAAAAAAGGAGACATAATTGACTTCTGAACATTTACTTTCTTATAGTTATTGTCATACACTAAGATATCTGGAATATTCCAATTTTCTTTTATCATTATTTCAGTCTCACGTTTTACGACATCGGATTTATATTCTTCTTTTGCCCTATTTAAGACTTCTTTGATATGTTCTGAATTTCCTTCTGATAATACTATCTGAATAATGTCATTCTCGCTTTCACACCACTCATAACCAAAACTGTTATAGAAAAACGTATAGATTGATTCTTTTGCTCTTCCGACTGATCTATCTTCAGGATAAAACGGGGTTAAATTATTCCTCACAAAAAAGTCAAAAGATCTCTGCAAATCAAAATTGCTAAATTTTATTTCTCTATCGCCTACAATTGATACTCCAATTAAGGCATCTATGTCGTGAGATTTATAGTCAGAAATAATACTGCTATTAATTTTCTTATCACTTCTGTCTATCAGATTCTTCAAGTCATACCGTTTCGCTTGATTCAAAAATATATCGGTAAATAACGGAGAAAGTCTTGTTTTTTCACGATGTCTTTTTGGATAGTAGGAACGTAAATTAATAGGCATATAATTAGCACGAATCTTGCTGGGATACATGCTGATATAATTTTTTGCCATATCCTCTTTAATATTTATGTTATCTATATTTGTGTACACATAACCATAGTTAAGTATTTCATTTTCATAATATCCTTTTTCAGGTTCAGGCATTCTCATAATTCGTCCAACTGTCTGTATTGAAAAAATAGCAGAATGCCACTCTCTAAACAAAACTAAAATTTGCGCTCTTGGACAATCCCACCCTAAAGCAATCGCTTGCTTGAAAATCAGCACTTCAACATCGCTATCGTGTCTCTCAATATCGTCTTTATTTATATGCTCGCCAGATAACCAAATAGCCAATTTGTTATTTCCCTTTTGAGTTGTGATCGCATATTTATGTTTCAAAATACTTTCTATTCGGTCTCTTATCCTATCCTCTACACTTGTTTTTCTATCAGGTAATTGAATTAAAATCAAAGGATTTATCTCAATTTTTCCTTTTTTATAACTATCAACTAATTCTTGTCGTTTTTGTATCGCCACGTCTATAACTAATTCTTCGGTTCCTCCGCTCAATTTTTGTGTCCGGATTTTCCCGTGTTTTATAAAGTTTTCAAAATCATCATTGAGGATAACTGCTTTCTTAATCATTCCTTCTTTTTTAACATCTTCTAACTGGACAGATACTTTCTCATCTTCATCGTTAATTGTTGCAGGAGTAGCAGTCACTTCAATGGTGATTTTTGGTCCAATCATTTGAATGAGATCGTGCGATATTTCACTGCTGGCATGATGATGCGCTTCATCAATGATCAAAACTATCTTTCGCCCTTCTTCTTTTGTTCGTTCTAATACCTTTGATAGATTAAATTCTTGCTCGTTATCGCGTATATAAATGTTATCCGTTTTATTAATGCTTTCCCAATTGAAAAATAAAATCTCATTTTCACTTATTTTCCTATCTTCCAAATCTTCAAAATAACAACATTTGCACGCTTGACTTATCTCAAAATAATTTTCTAATTTTTTATAACTTTGTTCATGTAGTTTCCTTGGAGCTGTCCAGATAAAACAAAGAGGTTGCTTAACGTCTTCGCCATCAATCAATTGTTTCAAAAACTCCGCCATCATTATGGTTTTACCCGATCCCGTCGGTGCTTTAAAAACCATTTTTTTATCACCCGAATAACCCAGGAGCTTCTTTGTTTTTTCTAACAAACTATCTATCGCTTTTTCCTGATAAATTTTCAGTTGCATACAGCTATTTATTTTGCTGAACTTCTTTATATTTATTTTTTGCTATACTAACGATGTCTTTAAGTTGAGTTATAGAATCGTACATAAACTCTGGTTCTACTATAAAATATTTTACTTTATCTACCTTTACCGACAGCTTTTTCTTTAAGAAGTTCAAAGCCTTGTCTTTTTTTTTAGTTATAGGACAGACAATGTCTGCTTTATCATTAGTAATAAGTATTGTAAACCTACCATTTTCTTTTAAGCTATTGCGTAATTGCCTTCCTATGATAAGTAAGTCACTGTATCTTTCCAAAATAGCTAAAATATCTTCCTCGTAATCATATGATTTTTTTCCTTTATTTACTAAACTTTCGATAAAATTACAAAAATTTATAGACGCGTTTGGAATCCCATTACGGACTTTTGAAAAACCTAATGGATTTTTTAGTAAAAAAATTAACAGAAAAATTTTATCGAACACTTGACGTAAAATAAACACGTAACACTTGAAGTATAAATTCAACTTAACATCAGTATATATGTCTGACAACTTTTCCATATAAAAAGATGGAATTGGTAAATTTAGTTCTTGAAATTCTTGTTTTCTACCGTTAATTTTTTTTTCTAATCTATAAGAAAACAGCATGCTTAATTCCTTAAGTTCTTCAAAAAATATATCAAGAACGAGAAAACATTCATTAATATTATTTTGTATTTGTGGTAAATGTATTTTTATCTCCATACTTTCATTTAAAAATCCTCCTATATACCCTTAAAATAGCTTCGGGAATAGGGGATAATTTAATTTTGTGTTTAACATCTTCAAATTCTTCATCAAAAGTTTCATCGCCCAATGAAAAAATATATATATTGATTTTTCCTGTTATATCTTTGATTACTTTTTTAAAGTTCTGTATTGCCTTCGTATGCCAAATGATACCGGTATGATGAGAGGCGTTTTTGAAGAGCTTAAAATCTTTTTTATCACATACTGGCTCAAATGTGCCTTCCTTTATGCAAAGCATCTCCGTTGCTTCTGTAGTAAGTTTGATTTTATTTTCATCTGTCGGTTCCTTATAATTCACAAAGTCTGTTTTGAAATATTTTATATTACCGCCTAATCCAGCTACTTGTTTTCCTTTCACATTTTTGTATCCTTCTATGACTTTTTTAATTCTTGGATAGCAAATATCTTCAGCGATTTTATATCCATTCCCATTATTATTTTCGTTATTGGTACATAAAATAAATTTTCGGTTGCCATTATCTTCTTTATTAAGTTCAAGCACTGCATGTCCTGTTGTTCCTGATCCAGCCATAAAATCAAGGATTATTGAGTTTTCTTTTGAGGATAGTTGTACTAAATGTTTAATTAAGGAAATTGGTTTTGGGTAATCAAAAATTCTATTATCAAATAAAGCATCAAGTTTTTTTTGTGCATCTCGTGTAGTTTCAACATTATCAATAATGTTTGTTGGTATCTGTTCATCTATATCATCTGGGAATATTTTTATACGAGGAACCGATTGATATTTTGGAGGAATTCCAAAAAATATTTTTTTTTGATTTATTAACTCTGTCATTTCTTCTTTTGATCGTTGCCATTGTCTTTTCCAAGTAATTCCTGACGGCGATTTAATCTCAAAATAATTGAGATGATGTTTGTTCGACCTTTCTTCTGAAAATGAAATGCTTCCAGAAAACCAACTCCCGCGAGTATCATTATCTGGATTTTGGAATTCATAATTAACATAATTTAATATTGACCAAGAAGATAGATTATTTTTATTTTTTGCATAGCATAAAATATATTGTTGAAGTGTACGACTCCACCTATCTTTTTTTCCTTTGCCATGTAACCACATAAAGTTTTGGACAAAATTTTCTTCACCAAACAATCCTTTATTTTTATCGTCCATCAACAGCTTTAATTGCGCCATTTCGTTGTCATCAATTGAGATAAAAATTACTCCTGTATCTTTTAACAAGTTTTTGGCAAGTTTTAGTCTTTTTTCCATGAATGAAAGCCACTTTGAATGACGATAGCCATCTTCTTTATCAACAAATCTGTCGTTGAAAATAAAATCTTTGTTGCCTGTGTTATACGGAGGATCAATGTAGATGACATCAACTTTTTTCGCATGAGTATAATTTAAAACTGAAAGTGCGTGATAATTATCTCCTTCAATCAGTAAATTCATTGGTTTATTTTTATCAGTGATTATTTCTTTATTTTTTACCTCCTTTAATACCGGTAGTTTTTTCTTGCACATGTCAATCACTTCTTCTGGTTTTTCTTCCCATACAAGACCATATTTTTTCTTTTTTTTTAATTCTTTCTTCAACCGACTAACTTCTATTTTTAAGATTTCAATTTCTGAATTATTGTCTGTATATTTCATACTTTTAGTTAACATAGTTCATGACAACTTGCAATGTGCAAAAAATGCACATTGCTTTTATTGTCTACTTCCTGATTTTAAAAAACCTTGTAAAATTATTTTTTTATTTCCTCATCTGATTCAATATGTTCCAAAATGGAACTAACTGATTTTTTAGCTAATTCTCCTGTTTTAAAGATGTTGTGTAAATGTTTGGTAACCGCGGGTCTTTGTATATTAAAAAGAGTTGCTATTTGACTTTGAGTTAACCACACAGTTTCTTTCTCCATTCGTACATCCAATTTAACCTCGTTTTTAGAAGTTTGATAAATAAATATTTCCCCTCTATTTTGTTTCCTTATTATTTTTTTCATAAGTCTAAAAATTATTTCAATCGAACTTGTTCTAAAATGGAATAGTATAATGATAGCTCATATTTCTTTTTATGCAATCGTTTGGCTTAAATCAACTGCATTCTCAACGAGAAAATGAAGACGGTCATCTTTGGTATCTATCTTTCCTTTTGCAAGTATCACGGTATTTTGAGTCCAGATAGTTTTAGTCGCGGCATACGTACGAGGAAATACAATGGCTTCAATTGAACCTGTTTCATCAAAAAGTGTCACAAAAGCCATCTCTTTATTTTCTTTTTTTGTCACTATTTTTTTCATTCTACTTAATGTACCTGCGATAATATGCGTTTCCTCTGCGTCCTCTGCGGTAATTTCACCGATTTTTTTAGTTACCTTTTTTTCAATAATTCCTTTGAATTGTGCGAGAGGATTTTTGGTGATAAAAAAGCCTATTACTTCCTTTTCCATGGATAAAAGCTCTGATTCAGATAATTCATCAACTACCGGAATGATGTCAGCACTATTTTTTTCAGAGGAAAGCGATGAAAAAAGTTGAAATTGGCCTTGCGTTTTTTCATTTTTCATACGAAGGGTTTTTTCAAGCGCGGAAGGGTAATACATCAATAATCCTGCTCTATTCCCAAATGCATCAAATGCTCCTGCTTTTATCAAACTTTCAATAGTCTTTTTATTAGCTTTTCGGACGTCAACGCGATATAAGAAATCTTTCAATCCGACAAAAAAGCCCTTGGCACGTGCATGAAGAATAGAATCAATAGCAGACTGCCCAACATGTTTGATCGCGGACAATCCAAAACGGATTGCTTCTTTTTCAATCTTAAAATCATAATCTGATGTATTTATGTCAGGTGGAAGCACCTTGATATCCATGCTCCGACATTCCTCAATTGACTGAATCATTTTTATCTCTCTCTGCGATCCTGCTACCCCCTGCAATTCTGCAGATAAAAGAGCAGTCATATACTCCACAGGGTAATTTGCTTTCATATACGCAGTCCAATAGGCGATCAACGCATATGAGGCAGAGTGAGGTTTGTTGAATCCATATCCAGCGAATTTCTCAATAAAACCAAAAATCTGATCAGCCAATTTCCTCGTATAATTATTTGCCAGACACCCCGCTATAAACTTTTTATACTCCTTCTTCATCAGCGCCTTTTTCTTTTTTCCCATTGCCATACGCAAAATATCTGCTTCAGTCATAGAATATCCTGCTATTTTATTGGCAATCTCCATGACTTGTTCTTGATAGACAAGCACTCCGTATGTTTCTTCCAAAATCGCTTTGAGATCGGCGTGAAGATATTTGATTTTACGAGGATTTTTCTTACCCTCAAGAAAAAGCGGAATGATATCCATAGGTCCTGGGCGATATAACGCCACCATAGCTGATATATCGGTGATTTTACTCGGTTGAAGCTCTTTTGCTAATCTTCGCATTCCTTGAGATTCAAGTTGAAATACCCCCACGGTATGCCCTTTTCCAATCAGTTCAAATGTCTTGGTATCGTCAATTGCGATATTGTGTATATCAATGGTATTTCCTGTTGATTGCTGTACATATTTAATTGCATTCTCTAAAATAGTAAGATTGCGAAGACCCAAAAAATCAACCTTCAAAAGTCCTACTGCTTTATTATCAGATACGGCATTGAGATCAATACAGTACATATCATATTGAGTAATGATGCGATCACCTTTTACTTCTTTTTGAAGCGGTACATAGGTAGTCAATTCGCAATCGGCTATTACGACCCCTGCGGCATGAACAGACGAATGTCGTGCCAATCCTTCAACTTTACGAGCAATATCAATAGCTTTTTTTACCTCCTCTTCGTTGTCATAGATATATTTCAGTGCAGGATTTTCCTCAAGCGCCTTTTCAATAGTCATAGCAAAACCTTGTTTTCCCTGTGGTATCATTTTGGCAATACGATCTCCAAATGCATATGACATTCCTAGCGCCCGAGATACATCTCTGATGGCAAGCCGTGCCTCCATACGTCCAAAAGTGATGATCTGCGCCACCTTTTCTTTTCCGTATTTTTGCGTAACATACGCAATTACTTCGTCTCGTCTGGTATCTGCAAAATCAATATCAATATCCGGAGGAGTTGGTCTATCGGGATTTAAGAAACGTTCAAAGGGCAAATTATACTCAATCGGATCAATATCAGTAATTCGCAGTATATATGCGACTAACGAACCAGCGACCGATCCTCTCCCAGGACCGACTGCAATATGTTTGCTTTTTGCCCAATTGACAAAATCTGATACAATCAAAAAGTACGTCGCATACCCTTTTTGAGATATAATCGTTAATTCATATTCTATTCGTTTCATGATCTCCTCAGAAGGATGGGTAAAACGATTATTGATTGCATTATGAACTAAAGTGTGCAAATACTGTTCGGAAGTTTCCTTTGTTTTTATAGGAAACTCAGGTAAAATCCATGTCCCATACGGTATCTCTACGTTACAAAGAGATACAATTCTTTCGGTGTTTTCAATCGCTTCTGGTAAATCGCTAAAAAGACCCCTCATCTCTGCTTCTGATTTGAAATAAAAATCTGGCGTATCTATCATAGAGAGAGACCTATTTTCCTCCACAATAGTGCGACCTGTCTGTATACAGAGAAGAATTTCTTGAGCATAGGCATCATATTCTGATATATAATGCACATCAACAGTAGCTACAAGAGGTACTGCATATGTACGAGCAAGCGCAATCAAACCCTTATTGACCATATCATCTTTTTCACTTTTCCTGTGCCTTTGTAATTCAATATAAAAATCATCTTTATAAAGAGAAAGATATTTTTTTAGAATTGATTCAGCAGAGCTTGTCTGACCTTCAGCTATAAGTGAAGGAATCTCTCCGTTCAGACAGCCAGAAAGTGCAATAATCCCTTCACGATATCGCGAAAGTGTCTCAAAATCTACACGCGGTTTATAATAGTACCCTTCCAAATGCGCTACCGTTACTATTTTCATCAAATTCATGTATCCTTGATAATTTTTTGCCAAAAGTACTAAATGATATTGGTCGCGATCTATGCCCGGCTGTCTGTCGTGCCGTGAATTTTTTGCCTTATACAGCTCAACTCCTAGTATGGGTTTTATTCCTTTTTCTTGCGCTTTGATATAAAAATCAAAAATACCATACATAGCGCCATGATCAGTCAAAGCAACTGACTTCATACCGTGAGAAAGCGTAGAATCAACTAATTGATTTATTTTAATCAGTCCATCAAGAAGTGAATATTCTGAATGTACGTGCAAATGAGTAAAAGACATTGGTTAAAGTAAAATATAAAAAATAAAATATAAAAAAGAAAAAATACTATACAAAATGAAAAGTTAAAAGCTAAAAATTAGCTTACTATAAAATGTGTATTGCTTCTTCAAGTTTCTTCCTCACTTCTTGCGGGTTGGCTTTTCCCTTCAGTTCTTTCATGACCTGACCAACAAGAAACATGATTGAGCTCTGCTTACCTTTTTTATAATCTGCACTAGCTTGAGGATTCAGTTTTATTACGTGAGAAATTGTTGATAAAAAAACTTCTTCATTTATCTTTTGCGGAGTAAGAATCTTCAGTGATTTCTCAGCAAATTCTTTAATTGGAATATCCGTTGATATTTTCTTATTCACCATAAAATTGGCAATTTCTTTATAAATAACTTTCTCATTTTGTTTTTTCAAATAAGTAATAACTTCTTCAAAATACTGTGCTTTTAACGCACTGTGTGTTATGATTTCTGCCACATCATGTCGCAACCCATACTCGCTCATATACCGCTCTAATTTCTGATGCGGAAGTTCAGGAAGAACTATTTTGGAAAGCATACCTTCATCAAAATACATCGGCGGAATATCAGGTTCGGGAAAATAACGATAATCGTGCGCTTCTTCTTTTGTGCGTTGCGTATATGTTTCTTTTTTTCCCTCGTCAAATCCCCTTGTTTCCTGCTCTGGCATTTCTCCTTTTTCCAACATCTCACTCTGTCTTTTTATCTCATAATCTATCGCTTGTTTTACAAAACGAAATGAATTGATATTTTTCACTTCCACTTTATACGACGGCAAGTAATTTTTCATTTTTAATCCCTCGGATTTGCTCGGGACAAGCTTTTCATTTTTAACTTCTAATGATATATTCGGCTCCATCCGCATACTCCCCTTTTCCATGTCGCAATCTGAGACGTCTAAATAGCGAATAAGTGTGTGCAACTCTTCAAGAAAATATTTGACATCATCTGCATTGTCAAAATCAGGTTCAGTCACAATCTCAACAAGAGGGACACCCGAGCGATTGAAATCAATCAGTGTCTCAGTCTCTTTATGAATGAGTTTTCCCGTGTCTTCCTCAATATGCACTCTTCGTATTCTAAATCTTTTTTCTTCAATTTTTAATTTGAGCCAGCCTCTGCTGGCTATTGGTTGATCATACTGACTGATCTGATAACCTTTTGGCAGATCGGGATAAAAGTAATGTTTACGGTCAAATTTGGACACAGTATTCAGCTGACAGTTTAATGCTTTTCCAATACGTTGCGTCCATTCTATTGCTTTTTTATTGGGTACTGGCAATGCCCCGGGAAGTCCTAAACATACAGGGCACGTCTGTGTGTTTGGCGGTTTGCCAAAATAATTTGCAGGGCATTGACAAAACATCTTTGCCTTTGTTTTTAATTCAACATGTATCTCAAGACCGATGACAGGCTGATATTTATTCATAGGGACGAAAGGCTTTTGGTATCACCATATATAATTCAATGGAAAGTTGTTTTAATTCTGCTAAAGAATAGGTAGATGTAATCTTTTTATATATTTCTTCATTATCCTTTTGTAAATCACTTAAAAAACTTTCTCCGTTCTTATTTATTTTTTTTACTTCTTCAAGAAAATACTTGCCGTCTGCGGCTCCAAAAATGATCGCTCCTTTCAATGTGCGAGAAAGTAACATTTCCGCGATCATTCTTCTTATAGCATATCGTGATCGCTCATCATACAGTTGTTTTTCTAACGAAGACAGAATTTTTTCTCTCTCAATAACTTTTTGCGCTGTTGCTTTGATATCACCCGGCAAATTTTCCCTTTTTACATCATAATAAAGTGCACATGCTTTTCTATAAGCAGAGTCAGCTTTGTCCCTCAAATAAATAGAACTATTATGATCTTCTGAAATGTTACGTTTGTACTTATCAATACCAATTATATTTACATCAGAATAGTCTGCATATATTCTAAATACTGATTGATCTGCTAATTTATTCTGCATTTCTCTCACTCTTCTTTTTAGTAATTCGCTTGGTCTTCCAGAGTCAATCATGCCTTGCATTTTTTTCAATTCTTTTATTTTCAGCTCTTTATATTGCTGTATATTTATAGGTTTTCCTTCTCCATCTACAGGATCGTCTTCATATCCTATGATAGCAAAGTTTTGGACATAAAGTGCTTTATACATTTTATATATCTCATCGTGCCCTTTTAATGTAGAACTATATCTATTATTGTCTCTTGAATCCCACTCATGCCTGTCTCCAAAATGAATGATTGATAGATGTGTTGACGCATTACTCTTCTCCTTTACCTCACTTGCAACCACTAACCCATGCTCCCTCAACGGTAATAACCATGAAGGAATATTTCCAATCTCCTGTAGAGAGGATTCAGCGTCTAAATCCCAATCAGAATCTGTACGTAAATCATCTATTTTTGTTTCTAAGTAATCAATTTCTTCACGAAATTTTAGCTTTTGTTGGGAAGAAAAAAAAGAATAGAGACTCACGGCAAATTCTACGTTGAACTCTGCAAGTTCTAAAACAAGATTATCGGTTTTCTGATTACCTTTCGTATCAATCTCGCCAATGCGGTTATGACAATATCTAAAAAACTCTTCACATTTTTGATCGGTTATACCCTCTATACTATCTTGAGCAAACACATCTTTTTTGTTTGATATAAAATTGCTCAATTTTTCTAGTGCGACTGTCGTTATAACACTAGTTACCCCTTTTGCAGTGAGCTCTAAAAATTTTCTTCTCCCGTATCCTTTTATAGGATTAGTATCAAAAGATTGTTTCTTTTTTTCTTGAGACGTATCTTCAGTGGGTTTATTCAACGGTAATATTTTTTTAAAAAAATCACGTCTTGGCAAAGTTGTTTGTTCAAGATTTGATCCTTCAGACATATTTTTTTAATCCTTCTTTAATAACTCCAAAAAAATCAGTCTCTTTTTCAAATTGATGCGCAAGATTAAGAATTGATTTTTCATCAAAATGTCGTCCGACAATCTGCATACCAATAGGCAAGTTTTTACTGTCCAAACCAATAGGAATACTTATCGCTGGAAGACCAGCAATCGCCGCAGGTTCATTCAACACATCCATCATCTCGCCAAAAAAAGGATATTTTTCCCATTCACCGATTTTAAGCGCTGTTTTTGGCGTTGTCGGAGCGATAATCATATCAACCTCTTTGAATACTTTTATGAAATCTTGTCTAATCATCTCGCGCACTATCAAAGCTTTTTTATAATATGCTTCATAATAACCATGAGACAATGTATATGTACCAAACATAATACGTCTTTTTGCTTCGCCTCCAAAAAACTCACGTGAATTCCCATATCGTATACCATCATATCGGGATAAATTAGAAGATACCTCGGAGCGTTGAAGTATAGTATATACAGAGATAGAGTATTTTGGGTGTATAAGTTTAATTTTTTTGAATGTATGACCCTTTTTTTTCAAAAGGTCTATGCATTCATACACTTTCCTTGTAATCTCACTATCTACGCCATCAAAATACTCATCTGCAAAACCAATCGTATATTTTTCCTTTGATTCCAAAAAAAGTGAATAGTGATCTACTTTATTATCTGCAGATGTCGCATCATATGGATCACGACCAGCAAGCACTTCAAGTATGAGAGCAGAATCGTTCACTGTCAAAGTCATACTACCTGGACAATCTAATGACGAACCCATGGCAATCACACCATATCTAGACACCCTTCCGTATGTCGGCTTGAGACCCACTATCCCACACCATGCGGCTGGTTGTCTGATTGACCCAGCAGTCTCCGAACCAATTGCAAGAGGAGATAAATAAGTAGAAACCGAAGCGGCTGAACCTCCTGATGAACCTCCTGGGACACAAGTGAGATCGTGCGGATTTTTGGTCGCACCATAATCTGACGTCTCAGTTGACGATCCATGCGCCCACGCATCCATATTTGTTTTCCCAAGAATTGTTGCACCAGCTTGTTTTAATAAAGCGATCACAGTGGCATCATACGGTGGAATAAATCCATCAAGCACTTTTGATGACGCTGTTGTCCGTATGCCTTTGGTGCAAAAGTTATCTTTGATCGCAAGAGGTATCCCATAAAGAGGTTTTTGAAGCATACTGTCTTCACTGAGAGAATCAAAAATGGTAATGTAGGCATTCAATGTCGGATTATATTTCCTTATACGCGCACTAAAATATGCATGCAGTTCACGATGTGAAAGTGTTTTTTTTTTGAGTAACTCAATGAGTTCTACAGCTGATTTTCCTAAAAGGTTCATAAAATTTTATCAACAAGAAAATAGTTATCTTTTTTATTTTGAGTGTTTGATAATGCTTGATCTTGTGTTAATACGCGTTTATCAGAGAAAATATCTTCAAAAAATACATTTTCTTCGCGGATTTCAGAATGACCATCATTTTTTCCATCTACAATCTCATTCAGATTATTAACATATTCAAGCGTCTCACTCAATTGTTTTTTATATTTTTCAAGCTCCTCGTCATTCAATTGTAATTGTGCGAGGTGTGAAAGATGTACTACCTCTTTTTTAGTTAAGTCTTTTTTACTCATAAGAAATCCTTATATACTTCTTAATATCTTAATTCGCTCCTCAACTGGCGGATGAGTACTGAATAAAGTCGCAATCCATGAAAACTTATTCTTTTTCTTATGATACGGATTTGAAATAAAAAGATGCGCAGTAGCATTTGACGCAGTATGAAGGATGCGTGGATCAGACGATATTTTTTCAAGCGCCCTAGCAAGAGCTTCAGGATTACGGGTCAAAAGTGCTGATGACGCATCGGCCAAGAACTCCCTTCTTCTTGAGACCGCAAGTTGGATAAGAGTTGCGATAATCGGCATCAGAATAAGGAAAACTATAAAAAGTACGAATGATACAACATTACCTCCTCTGCCATTATCATTATTACTACGACGTAATCCTCCCCACCACATCATACGCATGATCCAATCTGACACAAATACTAAGGTACCCACCAATATCGTCACAATACTCATTACCAATATATCATAATTTTTTACGTGCGATAATTCATGTCCAATCACTCCTTCAAGCTCTGACCTTTCGAGACGAGAAAGAATACCAGTCGTCGCCACAATAACTGCATGGTGGGGATTTCTCCCGGTTGCGAACGCATTCAAAGCAGAATCCCGTATGACATAAAGCTTTGGCATAGGAAGACCAGCGGCAATAGAGAGGTTTTCTGTCACCGTATAAAAATCAAAATATTCTTCTTTTGAAGCTCGTTTGGCGCCTGTCATGAGTAAGACGATCTTATCTGAGTAAAAATAGCTTCCTATGCCTGATGCAAACGATAGAACCATCCCAATAAGAAAATAGCTTGTAGAATCACCGACGTACGTACCAACAAGGTAGAAAAAAAATGAAATGAGCGCGATAAAAAGCGCAATAATCATAGAGGTACGCCATTTGTTTGCACTGATTTGGTTGTATATGGTCATAAGAAATTAATCAAATTTTACATCAACTTTCTTGCGTTCTTCTTCACTCGCTTCAAAAAAAACTTCTTCAGAAAAATTAAATATGTTTGCGAGAATATGATTTGGGAACACTTTTATTTTTGTATTATATTCTAATACATTGCTATTGTAAAATTGACGTGAAAAGGCAATCTTGTCTTCAGTATCTTCAAGCTGTCTTTGAAGTTGTGAAAAATTTTCGCTTGCCTTCAATTGGGGATAGCTTTCAGCTACTGCAAATAATGATTTAAGCGCTCCTGATAACATATTATTTGCCTCTGCCTTATCTATTGGTGACTGAGCTGATAAAAGACTCGCTCGCGCTTTGGTAACATTTTCAAGTACTCCTTTTTCATGAGATGCATACCCTTTCACTGTCTCAATCAAATTTGGAATAAGATCTGTTCTTCTCTTAAGTTGTACATCAATACCAGACAATGCTTCTTTGATACGCGCCTTAATTGTTACCAATCCATTATAAGTCGCCCATACGTAAAGAGCACTGATCACTATAACTCCTATTAAAATTACTCCTGTATTCATTAATGTTCACCCCGCTTTCTTTTTTTGATACTTGTAACTTTTAATTATTGACTTTTAATTTTTAACTTCCTCGATCCACTTCTTTACATCATTATACTGGAAAGTATTTATAATATCGTTCTTTTTTGCAAAGCCTCGGCGTGCGACTGATACACCCCATTTCATCCCATTCATCTGATCTGTTGCATGTGCATCGGTATTGATGACTAATTTTACACCTTTTTCAACAGCGCGTCTGACTAACAAATCAGGTAAATCAAGTCGGTGAGGCGACGCGTTAATTTCAATTGCTATATTTTTCTTTTGGCAATTATCAAAAATTATGTCCCAATCCGCATCAATTTCTTCTCGCTTTTCTAACAGCCGAGTTGTTGGGTGCGCAAGTATTTTGACTTTTGGATATGTTATCGCATTAAGGATCCGAGTAGTCATATCATCATATGGCATGTCAAATCTGCTATGAATTGAAACGATCAACATATCAACATAGTCTAAAGCCGCATCAGGAAATGCAATACTTCCGTCAGGACGAATATCTACTTCAAGACTGATGAAAAAATGTACACGTTCAATTTTATTACTCATATTTTTTTGAACAATGTACTCTTTTCTTCTTTTTAGAATAGCAACAACTTCCAATTCTGAATGACGAGATATACTTGGATTATGATCTGCAAACGCCACATATTCATACTGAAGCGTGCTTGCCTTTTTCAAAATTTCCTCGTATGTGTTTTCCCCGAGATCATGCGATGGTTCAAGATCATACGACGAATGAATATGAAAATCACCCCTAATATCATACAATGTTACTAGCTTTGGCAACATTTTTTTTCCAGCCAACTCAATCTCATTTGTACCTTCGCGCAACTCAGGAGGAATATACTCTAATCCTAAAAAGGTATACAAATCTTCCTCATTACGAAACCGAAACGTTTTTAGCTTCTTCCTATTTTTGACTTTTGACTTTGGACTTTTAATTTCTTTTATTCCATACTCTGACAACGAATATCCCAATCCTAAAGCATGTTCGCGCAATTTAATATTATGCTCTTTGCTTCCAGTAAAATACTGAAGCATGGTGCCAAAAGTTTTCATGTCTGCGATACGAAGGTCTATTTGTTCTCCAGATGAAATAATGACAGATGCTTTTTTTTCGCCCGCGCCAATCACCGATACAACTTGAGGATATTGTATAAAATAATCAATAATAGTTTGAGAGCTGTTTTTGACTTTTGACTTTTGACTTTTGACTTGTACTAGTATATCGATATCCCCAATACTACTTACTTTTCTTCTCAATGATCCTAATACGTCAACACGCTTCACTAATTGGTGTTTATTCAAATAATCACGTACATCCTCTGCTTTCTGAATGACTGATGAAAGCAACATGCGGGGGTTTTTCTTCACATTTTTTTTGTAACGAATAATCGCTTTATACATATCACTTTGTGATTTCTCACCAAAAGATTCAAGACCAGCTACTTTATTTTGTTCACATGCTCGCTGAAGCTCATCCACAGCAGACTGAGAATCCTCAAGTTGTAATGCCTTTGTCAATGCATAAGCTTTTTTAGGACCAATACCTGCAATACTCATCAAAGCAAACACTGATTGTGGGACAGAAGAAATGACCTTTGCACAATACGATGCCTCTCCTTTCTTAAAATAATCTTCAATATGAGACAGTATAGACTGACCAATACCATGGGTTGTATATAACGCATCCTTTTTCCAAAGGTTATATAACTCACTACTCATATGCTCAATAGTGTGGATAGTCCGTTCATATGCGATGATCTTAAAACGATTCTCACCTTTGAGTATATACGCCACAACTACTGAACGAAGCAATTGAACAAGTTCCTTATTCGTTACATTCATACATTGATTATACAAAAATGATATTTTGAACAGTAAGTATTTGCAATTTGTAAAAAATATGCTATAGTAAAAAAACTGGGGTCATAGCTCAATTGGTTAGAGCGCTTCCCTGTCACGGAAGAGGTTGCGGGTTCGAGTCCCGTTGATCCCGCCGCTTAAAAAAAGGAGGTGATAGATTATGGCAAAAACACAAACTGGAATCATTCAATATAAAGACCTTGTCATGCAAAAAATCAAATCGCATTATCAATCTATAATCCTTGGCATTTTAGTTTTACTTGTTGCAGTGTCAGTCATCGCACGGCTTTCAACTTCACAAAAAAATAATACGGATCAATCTAAAAAAGATACACAAAATACTGTTGAAGAATCAGCGACATCCGAAGGAATTAAATCAAATAGTAAAGAATATACTGTCAAAAAGGGAGAAAATCTCTGGATGATAGCTCAAAAAAACTATGGATCAGGATATAACGCAGTAGATATAGCGAAGGTAAATAAACTAAAAAATCCCAATATCATTGAGATTGGTATGAAACTTATTCTTCCTGAGGTAAAAGCAAATACACCAACAACAGGCATCATCGCTGAAGCACAAACAGGAAAAGTAACCATCAGTGAAAAAGAATATAAAATAAAAGTTGGAGATACACTATGGAACATCGCCGTTCGAGCATACGGAGATGGATATCAGTGGATGAAGATCGCACAGGCAAACAAACTCACCAATCCTGATGTCATTCACAAAGATAACATACTTTCTTTACCGCGTTGAGATTGAACGTCAGTATTACAGAGCGATGGTAGTTCAACGGCAGAACGTCTCCTTCCCAAGGAGAAGGTTGAGGGTTCAATTCCCTTCCATCGCTCAAGAATTTATTTTTTCTTAAGCTATCAAATCATAAAGCCCATGTATAAATTATCATACATTATTGGCAAACAAACTCTCTAACTCCGCAAAATTCCTTAACTTATTTTTCTCAAATTCTTCCTGTTTTATATAGAGCATTTTATATGAAATGCTTTTTTGCGCTTTGTTTATATCATCACTCCACTGCTTTAATCTTTCAATTTTCAAAACATCGTTAATATCTTCTCGTCCTTTTGTTTCAATAATAAATATTTCCTTTTCAGAAACCTTCACGATAAAATCAGGATAAAAATTGGATAGTATTCCTTCTGCATTTTTATAATCAATCTTAAA
The DNA here is from genome assembly GCA_035290045.1 of Patescibacteria group bacterium. GTDB lineage: Bacteria > Patescibacteriota > Microgenomatia > UBA1406 > HO2-37-13b > DATDVH01. The sequence goes on from DATDVH010000021.1 coordinate 37,460, forward strand.
ATTCACTGCAAGGTAATTTTTTGCAAATGAAATAATATCGTCGCACCGTTCCAAAAAAGTAGCAAAATCAAGTTCAAAATGATTATCACCTACTATCTTATTGAATATACTTTTTTTAGGATGAGCTATATATGGCTTATCTCTCAACACAATTGGACGTGTATCGCTGATTTTAAGATAGTTTATGATCTGCGCTTCTCCCCTATCACGTATAGTGAGATCATTTATCGCAGTCTTAAAGGTCTCCATGATTATACGCACCACTTCAAACTCAGAAAGATTTCGTAAAATGTTCGCATCTTCCAGATCAACAGATTTTTCAAAAGGATATTCCTTGATAAACTCCTTCACCTTTCCATATAAAATATCATATCCGCCAACGAGACGAAGCTCATTTTTTATCGTTTGTGCAAAATAACCAATCGCCGAATGATAATTGCTGGAAGGTGAAGTATCCAAAACTGTTGCATGATGAATGGTTTTATCAGAACCTGCTTTATTTACAACATACTGAAAGATAATTTCACGTTTTTCTCTTTCTGAAAATTGTTGTATTGGCATTTTCTTTGTTTCAAATTGAGAAGGGCGCAGTTCTGAAAGATTTTTATATTCTCTATATACACGCGGCGATAGTATGGGAAGTTCAATATCAAGTTGTTCTATATCTTTTTTTTTATTTTCAAAATCAACCTCAACCACTAAAGGAGCTATTGGTTTGTATCCTTCGCCCATTTTTCTTCGCTCAAGTGCTACTCCCTCACTTTTTACAGATTCTACAAAATTCATAAACGCATCAGTGCCGACGACGCTGACATATTCTTCTATATCCTTTCCAAAATACATGCGCCGAAGTCCTCTCCCTAAGGTTTGTTCTGGCAAAATATTACTCTGTGCAGAGTAGGGACGAAGTCCCACAATCGTTGTCACATTTTTCACATCCCACCCCTCCTTCAACATCAGCACAGATACAATAGCTTTATAGCGGCTATCCCATGAGTCAATACGATGCGCTTCTTTTCGTAATTTTTCAAGTTCCTCCTTTTTCTTTCCTGTTGATGCCTCATATATATCTCCATTATTTTTTGTGTGAATAATAAGCACAGCATTTTTCAACTTTGGATACCTGCTTTCAAGATAACTCGCCACATCATCGCAGTTTTTGGTGTCATCAGTCATCACAAAAAGAATTGCTTTATTCGTATGTTTATGCTCCTCATATACTTTCTCCCATTCTAAATAACCAAGATTGATAAAGTCTCCATATCGCTCGGTAAATTTACTGCTCTTTTTCTCCTCAAGTCTGGCGTGGCTGGCAGAATCGGGAATAACCGGGTGTTTGACTACATTCTGATAAATTGCCTCAACAAGAGGATAGTCTGCGACAGTCTGCACAAAAATAGAGCCGTCGTTATGTTTGGGCGTTGCTGTTACATCAATCTGAAGCGCAAGTTCTGATCCTTTTTGTTTGAGATTATTATGAATATCCTGTATAGACTGAAACCATGCAAGCCGTTCGTCGTGGATATGATGCGCTTCGTCATTCAACACTACAAGTTCGTCAATATCGCGCACAATATCGCTTACCTGTATCTTTGATTCATGTGTCTTGCCTGTTGGTTTTTTTCCTAAAAAATAATCTGTAGTATTTTCATCGCTAAGATTTGGTTCTGTTTCTCGCCCACTATATACTCTATGAATATTCGTAAGGAAAATATTACCAGTTTTGCGAAACGATCCTACATCATCTTGCAGGTGAACAGTGAGTTGAAAATCATCTTTCCAATTTTTACCTTCATAACCATTATCCGGAAGCACCGGATCTTGATAAAAGATTTTTAAGCCGTCAAAATCCGCACGAATGCGGTCAAGTACAATAATATTGGGAGTGATAATGAGAAAGTTGCGCGCCAATGTTGAATTACTCTCATAAAGTTTGTGAAAATAGCACCATGCAAGGATGAGGCTTAATACTTTTGTCTTGCCGCTTCCCGTCGCCATCTTTATCACAAATCGCCGCCAATCCTCTGGGAACATGCCGGCAGAAACTGCGCTTGAACTATCAAATCGCATTAGATCGTACTTATCTTTCACGCCAACCACTTCGTACAGATAAATAACCGTTTCAACAGATTCCCTCTGACCAAAATAATATTGAAATTGTGCGGTTGCTCCATCAGCTTTTGAAAGTAAATGTTCGTGATTGAACCACCAGTCAAGAAGCGCTTTACTCGTATCTGTGGCGCCTTCATATTTTTTATTCCTCCATTCTTGCACTCTTTTTCTCAAAATCGCAACAAGCGGAGGAAGAAGCTTTTCATATCCTTGACTACGCAATTCCTCATCAGCCGGAAACCAGCGATATTCTGGATCAGCTATCTCGTATGGTGATTTTGGAAATTTAGGATGTAATGCCATAGACAATTAAATTATTTCATGTCATTTTCTGATTGATTTTTCAAAATCAAATGTATACAATATCTATTGATCGAAAGATCAATAACTCTAGAGCTTGGGGACTCTTTCATCGTAATCCCTTTTGCTAATGCGCAAAATACTGCATAATATCAGTTTGAAATCATCAAATAACTTTTTAACCTCAATTATCAACTTATCCATTTGTTTGTCTGCTACTGAATCGACCATATTGTGAACAATTTTTATTCTGTAATGGTTAATTTTCTTCAAAATTTCTATGAGTTCTTCTTTATAGTTAAAATTTACTCTTTTAAGAGTACTAATTTTTCCACCTAATGGCTGTTTAATAAATTTGTTTTCATCTATACTTAATGGAATTAGTTTTACTATAGATACTAAAAAATATTCCACAAGATTAAAATAAAGCAAAGATGAGGCTGTCCTGTTAGGTAAATTATTCCTTCCATACATTAAATCCGATAGGTGCATTATTCGTATAGCAGTATGATTTTTAAAAATATCTTTATCTGATATTTCTTTATATTTTGTGATATTCATATATTCACCTCAATAACTTTCATCGTATCATTCCCAAAAATATCAACCACTTTCACTGCTATTTTGCGCCTGCCTTTTTCACATTCATGAAAAATGCTTTTCAGTTCAAGACTGCGGTTTTTCTTGGTACGGAAAGATTGCCACTCATTTTCAAAAATATAGTCCCCAGTCCACATCTCTTTATACTTTCCATCGCCTTTTGGCACTTTGATGATCTCTTTTTTGCTCTCAAAGTCAAAATCCACTGCCCAATAATCTATCCAATCAGTCCATTTTTTAGTAAGCACTTCGCGGGAGACAATGCCGTTTTTATCTTTGATGACTTTTACGATTTGTCCGTTATCCACAGTTACTTTTGCGTAGCCGTTTTTTATCTCTGTAACTATATTGTCAATTTTATCTTGACTATAGTGGACTGAAAAATCAGTCAGTTCAATCGCTACCGATTTATTCGTGATATATGGCTTGACTTCAATATACGCCACATCATGAAATACCACTTGGTTTTTCTCTATTGCGCGCTTATCAAAGACATCTTTCGGAATGTATTTGAGCAGAATATCAACACCTTTTTCCTTGGCGCTGTCAAGAATATGAGGAAAAAGTCCCATCTCAAATTCAAACGCAAGTATATCAACCTTTGTGAAATGTTTTTCTCTACATTCACTTATCACTTCTTCTATGAAAAGTCGGGATGCGGGCAAGTTAATTGGTCCAACAATAACCACTCGCGAAGACTTTTTGCCATGCACCGTCTGAAAGCCAACTATTTTTTCCGCTTGATACGCTTTGAGAATAAGCTCCACAAAATCGTTATTTTTCTGTGCTATTTGTTTTTCTTTTTCTTCATCTTGAAGCTCTTGATTTACTCCGATATAATGCTCTACTTCGTATTTGCCAAGATTGAGTATCTCAAACGCGCGATAATCACTGCTTTCTTTCTTCATCTTTCTTTGGACTTCAATCATGCGTTTCCGTATCGTATGAATAGCAAACTTGCCAAGGTCCGACCCGATCCATTTCCGACCAAGTTTCTCTGCGACTGCCAAAGTAGTGCCTGAGCCGCAGAAAAAATCAGCGACAATATCATTTTCATTTGATGATGCTTGAATAATCCGTTCAAGAAGCGCTTCTGGTTTTTGCGTTGGATAGCCAACTACTTCATTTCGTTGCCTGTCTGCTGTGTAAACGTCACTCCACCAATCCTCCAGTCTCTTTCCTTGTTCTTCTAGTTGGGCAACTCTTTCAGCCGAATCCTCCGATTCTTTACCGAGAAACGCACCTCTGTTGTGTATACCTGATTTATGTTCAACTCTTGGGGTGTTAAAAATATTTGTCTCTCCTTTTGAGTAAAAGAATATCGAATCATGTTTGCGAGTGAATGCACTGTTGTTCTTTCCCGGTCCGCTATAACACCACGCAATTTCATTTCTGAAATTATCTTTCCCAAAAACTTCACTCAAAACCAAACGCATATAACTATTTACCCGATAATCACAATGTACATAAATACTGCCATCGTCGGCGAGTAGATCACGCATCAGAGATAACCTTTCATAGATCATCGCGATAAAACTATCCGCGCCCTTGCCCCAGGTATCGCGATATGCCAACTCTTCCAAAACTGTTGGTTCTTTGGTGAAGGTCTCATCGCCGATTACAATATCCATAGAAAAATCAGCTCCCACATCAAATGGAGGGTCTATGTAAATCAGCTTTATACCGCCCATTTTTTCTATCTCTTCACGAAGCGGTCCATTTTTCAGACTTGAAAGGATCAGTTTGTTATCGCCCCAGATCAGTTTATTCGTCCAACCCTTCAACTGCCGGCCGCGCGTATCATAACTAAAAAGACCAAGTTGCGCATGTGAGTCTTCAACCTTTTCTGCTCGCGGTTCGTCAATATGCTCAATGGTCTGAAAGGGAAGCACGACCTTCGTCACTTCATGTGTCTTACCGTTCCATACAAGCTCCACTTCCTTCTTATCTTCAAAAAGAAGAAAACGATATTTGTCTGGTATCTCTTTCTCTGCATCAATTAGTTTTATAACATCTCGTTTTTCATTGTCAGAAAGTTTCATACCGACCTTATTTTACCAAAAATGAACGAAATAATAAAACCATGTATAAATCTTGTCAAGTAGATAAATCTGTTGATGCAACAGATTATTCCTTGTAGTTAAAATACTAACTGTTAGTATTGTGTTATAATGATTTCACAAGTAAATCCTCAACCGTGGGGTTCCGGATGGTTCCTCGTAAACAGCGGTTGAGGTTTTGTTTTTTTAGGAAAATAGAGGATTTTCTTCAATAACTCTTTTTTTTATGAGATTATAATAACTTTTATCATTGTACTCATATTTGCGAAAAATTGACCAACTCACAAAATCAACTACTTGTAGTGATTGCTCTTCAGTTGGATATTTAATAGCAATTTTAATCAAAGATCTATGGTTTGTTTTTACTTGTTCTTCTAAATAATGAGTAAAATTTTTATTTAAAAACTTGTTTGTTTCAAGCCTTGCCGCCACAAGTATAATGGGGATTGACGTATTCAAAATCTTCCTTGTCATAATCCTATCAAGTAAAATATTGGTAACGTAATTGTAAAGAATATGCTTTTCATCTTGAAGACGAGTATATACTTTTGATTTGTTAAGAAAGATCGTCATGATGTTGCAATTGCTTCTTGCCAATAGCTTTAATAACCTTTTACGCGTATATGGTTTTTCTTTATAACAATGAAGTACGCCACCACTCAATTTTTTTATTTTTTTTATTAGCGATTGATGAACTTTTTTGACAATCTTCTCCAACGGTTTCTTATCTATTGCAAAAATTAAAGTAATGATAAAGTACCTAGAACTCTTTTTCTTTTTGTTAAATCCAAGATCGACTGACTCATCTAAAAAAATATATTGTGACATATCTGGATGTACCAGAAATCTCAAAAACAAGTATGGATGTAGACAATTCGCGCCTTATTGCCACTCTACAAAGTCGCACCCGACTGCCATACGGGAATTGCGATCCCACTTGTTCGTAGAACACTTCTTAAGTTTTTTG
>DATDVH010000022.1:0-8708 GCA_035290045.1 Patescibacteria group bacterium
AATATGTTATATTACAAGTTGAAAAACAAACTCATCAACTGTATCGTATGTATAGGTCCTGAACAACTACTTGCATTATATATTTTTATTAGAGTATGATATTTATATATAATTATTTATCAAAAAAAGGGCGGCTGTTAAAATTTTATGAAAGGTTTGTGCATTGTTTAATATACATTAGTTTTTAATGAATACTCTATAGAATATGAAGAGTTCTCTTATTAAAAAAGAAAAATATCTAAGTAAAAAACCGAATCTTATTGACTATGATGAAGCATTAAAAGATTTTTCCTATGAGAGGTATACAAAAGAGCTGAAGTGGTTTGATAAAGGTAAAATAAATGCCGCATACAATGCAATCACCCGTAACGCTTATTCTCATAGAAAGAATAAAACTGCTCTCTATTGGGTGGGAGAAAACGAGGATAAGGAACAATATACTTTCCTTCAAATAGAAGAAAAAAGCAATCAGATAGCACACTACCTTAAAGATTTAGGGATAGAAAAAGGAGATCGCGCATTTCTTTTTCTTCCTCGTATCCCCGAGCTTTATTTCACGTTTATAGCGATTTTGAAAATAGGGGCAGTCGCAGGGTCACTTTTTGCGGCATTTGGTCCTCAAGCCCTTTTTGATAGACTTTCACAATCAGGCGCAAAAATCCTTATTACCACATCTGAGATGGAAAAACGTCTTGAGACAATAAGAAGCAAGTTAGAACATCTAGAAAAAGTAGTTCTTGTTGACAAAGGGTTTCATGAAGCGTATAGCTCAATGAGTCAAGAGCTTAAAGTGACTCATACTCATGAAGACGATAATGCGTTTATGTTATATACTTCAGGTACTACGGGCAAACCAAAAGGAGTAGTACATCGCCATAGGGCAATCCTCCATGAATATTTGACAGCACAATGGGTGCTTGATATACAAGAAGATGATGTCTATTGGTGCACTGCAGATCCTGGGTGGGTTACTGGCATTGCCTATGGTATTTTGGGATCATGGGCAAATGGCGCGTCAGCAGTGGTTCACGCAGGAAGGTTTTCGCCTGAAGCATGGTATCAGATAATCCAAGATTACAAAGTTACTATCTGGTATACTGCACCTACTGCAGTGCGTATGCTCGCGGCAAAAGGAACAGATTTAGTTAAAAAATATAATCTTTCCAGTTTGCGTTACCTTGCAAGTGTCGGGGAACCTTTGAACCCAGAACCTATTCTGTGGGGTTTGAAAGCATTCAATCTCCCCTTTCATGATAATTATTGGCAAACCGAGACAGGTGGAATTGTCATGGCAAATTTTCCCTGTCTTCCGATAAAACCTGGTTCAATGGGAAAACCATTTCCCGGACTTAAACCACATATCGTTGATGATGAAGGTACGATATTGAAAGTAAAGGAGGTAGGAAATCTCGTGTTTGAACCAAACTGGCCATCGCTGATGAAAACTATCTGGAGGAGACCTGAAAAATATGACTCCTATTTTCTTAAAGGGTATTATATAACTGGCGATTTAGCATATTGCGACGAAGATGGGTATTATTGGTTTGTAGGTCGCGTTGATGATGTGATAAAAACTGCAGGTGAACGAGTTGGTCCATTTGAGGTAGAGTCGGCGCTTGTTTCTCATCCATCAGTCATTGAAGCTGGTGTGATTGGCAAACCAGATGAGTTGCGGGGACAGATAATCAAGGCATTTGTGGTTTTGAAGAGGGACGTTAAACCATCTAATACATTAAAAGAGGAACTGATGACTCATGTAAAAAAAAATTTAGCTGGTCATGCGTATCCAAGAGAAATTGAGTTTATTGATAAACTTCCCAAAACTCGTTCAGGCAAAATCATGCGTCGCATCCTGAAGTCAAAGGAACTCGGGCTTCCGATAGGCGACACGTCAACGCTTGAAGAATTTTGAGCAATCTTAAAATATAATCATGACAACAAAAGGACAAAATCAAAAAAAACAATTAGTTTTTTTACTCTTTATCATTCTGCTCAATGTGATTTTGTGGAATAAATTATACGTTACAAAAAAACAAATATATAAAAATCAACGAATATCAGACGTTCAACAGGAACAACAGATACATTGGAAAACGTATACTGACAAAAAAATTGATTTTGCCTTTCAGTATCCTTCAACTTGGATAAGACAAGATGATGAATGCGCTTCCGAGCCGTTTTGTTTGATAGTGATAGATTATAATTATCTTCTCACAGAAAAACAAAGAAATAAGTACTCACTCGATGTTTATCCAGAAAGAGGCGACATACGAGTTTTTACCAAAGAACAATTTACGCAATTTACAGCCGATCTTGAAAAAGGTACTATGCCGCAAACTATTCTGAAAGGATGGAATTTTGTAAAAATAGCAGGTAAGAACGGTATACAAAACGTCTTTTTTGATTTTTTTTCAGGTACCTATATAATTGAAACCATCGTATCTCAGGATAATAATATTATTCAAATTGCTTTGGTACTGCCAGTAGAACCTTTCATAGATCAGAATATAGTAAATATAGAAAAAAGCGAGCAGAAAGTAGAAGACTTAAAACAAAAAAAATTTGATACTGCAACTCAAAAACTTATAAATCAATATAATCAACTGCTTTCAACTTTCACCTTTACGAAGAGCGATTTTGTTTTCTACCAAGAATCGAAAACAAATCTCTCGTTTTACTATCCTTCCCGATACGGATCAATAGTGAAAAGGAGTTTTAAATACAGCACAGATTTTCATTTTTCAGACTTACACTTTCCAGGAAATCCCAACAGAGATATTGATGAGTACTATAATTCCCTCACTGTTTATTCTCAACAAGAGTACCCTGATTATGATAAAATACGATCTCAGTTGTTTGATCAATATGGGTTTTCTATATATAATAGTCAAGGAGAAACAATCAAATGGAATGAACCAGACATACTCAACGAGCCTCAAGAAGAAAAACAAAAAAGATTAGAAAGGCAATCAAAAAAAATACATATACAATCAGAAGTTATAGGTACAGATATAGATGGTATGTATTATTTTATGCGCTCAGGAAATGGGGTTACTGGCAGTGTTAATTTGATATTTGAACTTTTAACGGAAAAAGGAGAGGTTATAAAAATAGATTTAAATCTTTGGAGTAATGAGCAGAGCGTTTTAGAACAACAATTGAATACTATTTTTAAACCTAAGTTTGGCGGTACACGGTATGATGAGGTAGCATTTAATAGATGGGAGAAAAACATGAATGATTTTGTGCAAAATCAAGCATTCTTTGTTTTTAAGAAGGAATTGGAGGAAATGAAAATACTTGTTGAGAGTCTCCAATTACCATAATTGTATTATCTTCTCTATAAGCGGCATGTCAACCGTTAAAGCATATTAATAAACGATAAGCAATTGTTTGTTTTATAAGGGTAATTTCCTGATTGATATCTAAAGAGCTTTTAGTATGCTCAATTACTAAATCGTATTAAGAGCGATCAATTTCACCATACTGTTTTATTGCCGCTTCCAACTCTTCCAATGTTCCTTGATAAGAATTTTCTATTTTAGGTCTTGTCTGCAGTCTTTTGATGAGCTCATCTTTTGGCACATTAAGAAATATAGAGAATATTTTGTACGCGTTGCCATGTTTCATTACGCTAAGCAAATTTTTCATCGCTTCTATCCTTTGAGGCGTCATATTGCGATCAATTCCAAAAGAACACTGTAAATCAACTGCATTTTTAACCAATTCATGGTTGGTTTGTTCAACAAGGTGAATAAAATTTTCAGAAAAAGGATATTTCACAGTGAACAATTTTTTTCTTATCTGGTCAGGAGAAATAACTATGATGACTTCCTCTGAGGATAGCTTTTGTAAAATGCTTGTCTTACCAGCACCTTGCAATCCGCCGATCATTAACAATAATGGTGTTTCAAAACGCGCACGATCTGGTTTCCATTCTTTCATTATTTCTTGTGTCATCGCTTGGACGAGAGATAAATTGCTTTCAGTTTCCATATTCATTTTGAGTTAATCAAAAGCAAAGACAAACAACATGAGACCATATAGAGTAACTATCAATGCAAAACTAATAATGCTGAGTTGAAAGGATTTTGCTCGTAACCATTTGATAGGCAGCGATACACAGATAAGATATCCTCCCAGAATCCAAAACAGATAATTGATAAAAAAAGTGATATATACATTGGAAGGAATGTCATCATGCCCCGTAGTAGGATAGGGGAAAAGATAACCCAACGGAAAAAGATTTCTTGTGTATATATAGATTCCCCATAAAAAAATTAAACCGATACAAAGAGTATACATTGCTGATTGTTTTCTTAAAAGTATTTTAAGTCTGTGTGGAAACGGAATCCAACGGTATATGGAAACAAAAAATATCACAGTCAATAACCAAAAAAGCACAGAAAACAAATTCGTTTGGGCTATTATCACCAGTATAAGTAATGCTAACACTGATTGAAAAAAATCTAACATAAAAAAATAGTTAGAAACAAGACATTGTTATTCCATACACAAATGATAATAATGAAGCGTTTCAATCACTTCAAATCCTGCCAAAGACCGATTACATTACCTTCAGTATCAGTAATTCGCGCGTACAATCCCATATCGCCAACCGTCATTTTTGGCATGACGATTTTACCACCTGCCGCCTCAATTTTAGTTAAATGTTCATCAAGATTGGGAACATCAATAACGATAACAACAGGTTCGTTGAGAGCATTGCGCTTCATCAGTCCGCCGTTTATCGCGCCCGGCGTTTTTGGCATGTTTTGTTCATCAACTTCAACCGTAGTTGCCATATGATATTCCATTCCCGGCATGGGAGCTTTCTTAATTTGCCAGCCAAAAACTTCGCTGTAAAATTTATCTGCCCGAGCGAGATTATCGGCCGGAATCTCAAAATGCACTACTTTATTCATTTTTCCTCACCTCCTTGCTTTACACTATATTGGTGAATTTTTTTTAACTCAACATAGGCAAGAAAAAAAACTGTAGTCAAAAACCAAGCACCTAAATTTAATAACGGTGATTTCAGACTGTCATAAATAATGTATAATACTATAAATACTATAAAAAACGACCATGAAGCAAGTTTTTTTACCATCGTGTTTTCTTCAAGATCTTCTTGAATAATTTGATTTTGTTCTTTTTCTGTAGGATGTAACTTCATTCTCATTATGAGTCTGTCTTTATATTTTGGTAAATACAAAAGTTGAAAAAATAATTTTGCTACTAAAATTCCTAATAGACAAAAAATATATTCCTTGGATAAAAAAGTAATAATCACTGCAATCAGAAGAAAACTTATAAATGCTATTTTTGCTAATTTTATTCTTTTTATGGGAGTATAGTAAATTTTATTCATGTTATTACTTTTTTTTTATATGTTGATGTAATTCTACCACAACCGCAATTTCTCCTTTATATTTTTTGTGAAGCAAATCTTTGGCTTTTCCGCGTATGCTTTCTTCAAATTTTTTTGTCATCTCGCGACAAATGCAAACTTGAGCATCAGGAAAAACCGCATCAAGTATGGTTAATGTGTCGTTTATGCGATGAGGAGACTCGTAAAAAACCACTTTTGTAGGGAACGCAGATCTGCGTTCCCTACAATTTTTCCGATTTAATATGAGTTGATTAAATAATTGTACTGACTGAGATTTTTTCTTGGGGAGAAATCCTAAAAATAAAATAGTATCGGTTGAAAAACCTGACAAAGTTACTGCATTGACAAACGCAGTTGGTCCGGGGATGACGGTGTAGGGAATACCTTCTTTGATGACGTGTTTTAACAATAACAATCCTGGATCGGAAATGGTCGGCATGCCAGACTCCGAAACAAGCGCAACTTCTTTATTATCCTTCAAGTAGGAAAGTATTGATGGTAATTGTTGGAATTCATTTTCTTTATGAAAGTGAATTATTGTTTGTTTTTTTTCAGGCTTGAGACGAAAAAGTTTTTGTATATTCTTGTAAAAAGAATCAAATGTGCGCGCATCTTCAGCAAGAATAACATCGGTGTTCATAAGCGTCTTCGTTGCTCGCATACTTGTATCCTGAATATTTCCAATAGAAGTGCCGACAATATATAACATATTATTGGACTAACTTAAACGTTATTTGTTTTTTAAAAGGATCAAAACAAATTATAAAACGATCAAAAATATCAAGTCGTCCTAAAAGAAGTGTTGAGTCTTCTGATTCAAGAAAATATGATCTTACGGCAATTTCTTGTTGGTCAAATTTAAGAGTAATTTTTCCAGGATAGGCATTTAATGGTGTATCTCCAATACCGTAAATGATAGTTTTTTTATGAATATCAAATGGAATACCAAATTGTTTTGCAAGCTTGCAATTAAGTAATGTCATATCTGCTCCACTATCTACAAGAAGCCATACTGATTGAAATCCATAAACCGTCTTTACAGAAAGGGTGATGAGAGGGTTAATCGAGTCCCCAAACTCAGTTTGTTTTTGTTGATAAGGAAATGTATACACTGATTTGTCCATATTTTTCTATATACCCAATAGTAGTTTTTTGCGGTGCGATATTTTTTTTCCTCAGTAGGTTAAAGAGGTCATCTACCTTTTTTGCCACAGCATATACTTTATTCCCTTTTTGGCTCGTTGATATCCACTGTCCACCGAATTTTTTTTGAAGTTTACTATAGACAGAACCTTTCATCATATGCATGCAGTATATACCAATCATCTATGAAAATCAATTAGACAGAAAGTCTATTCTACACCATTTCTCTAAAAAATTGATACAATAATAGATTACTTATGTTTAAGGTTATCTCTGAATTCAAACCAATTGAAGAACAACAAAAAGCGGTTGCGCAATTATCACAGGGAGTAAAACAAGGTTTGAAAAACCAAGTCCTTCTTGGGGTGACTGGGTCGGGAAAAACATTTACCATCGCTCACACTATTGAAAAAACCCAACTGCCGACCTTGGTTATCTCCCACAATAAAACTCTCGCAGGACAACTCTATCAAGAGATGAGACAGTTTTTTCCGCACAACGCGGTTTCCTACTTTGTCTCTTATTATGATTATTACCAACCAGAAGCCTATATCCCCCAAACTGACACCTATATTGAAAAAGGAGCGCAGATCAATGAAACGATTGATAAGCTTCGTCTTCAGAGCACAACAAACATTCTTACGAGAGGCGATGTTATTGTGGTTGCATCAGTTTCGTGTATTTATAATATTGGCTCTCCGCGCGAATACGGGCGGTTTATTCTTGAGCTTTCTATAGGTCAACAGATTGACCGTAAAAAAATATTCAGCCGTATGGTTGAATTACAATATGAGCGAGCAGAATTTGATTTTACCCGAGGAACGTTTCGCGAGCGAGGAAATACTGTAGATATATATCCTGCATATGAAGACTTTGGAATACGAATTATTCTTGAGAATGAAAAAATAGAAAAAATAAGATCATTTGATCCGCTTACCGGAGAATCTCTCAAAAATGACAGTATTCCTCAAAAATTTATTCTCTATCCAGCCAAACATTATTTGACCGATCCTGCGGTATTTAAAAAGGCAGAAAACGTAATCAGAGCCGATCTTGAAAAAGAAGCATACGAATTACGCAGGCAGAAAAAATTATTTGAAGCAGAGCGACTAATCAAAAAAATCAATTATGATCTTGAGATGATAAAGGAAGTTGGATACGTCAATGGTATAGAAAATTATTCTCGCTATTTTGACGGACGCACCATTGGTGATCCTCCCTTTACATTGCTTGATTATTTTCAAGAACGCTATGGAAAGAATTGGTTAGTGTGTGTTGACGAATCACATATGACTATTCCCCAACTTCGCGGTATGTTCAATGGTGATCATGCGAGAAAAAAAACCCTTATTGATTTTGGATTTAGATTAAGATCTGCTCTTGATAATCGACCTCTTCGGTTTGAGGAATTTTATTCCCATATTCCTTCGGCAATCTATATATCAGCAACACCAAATGAATGGGAGATAGGAAAATTAAAAATCCCTCATTCGGGATTGGTAGAGCAGTTGGTAAGACCAACAGGGATTATTGATCCTAAAATCACCATTAAACCAGCGGGAAATGAAATACCTGATTTGTTGAAGGAGATAAAAAAAAGAGTTTCTAAAAAACAGCGAGTGTTGGTGACTACTCTAACAAAACGTAACGCAGAAGATCTCGCAGTTTTCCTAAAAGAAAAAAATGTAAAGGCAGAATATCTTCACTCTGATATAAAGACTCTTGATAGATCAGATATTCTTACTTCATTACGTAAAAAAAATTTTGATGTATTGATCGGTATTAATCTTCTCCGAGAAGGTCTTGATCTTCCTGAAGTTTCTCTCGTAATTATTCTTGATGCGGATAAGGAAGGGTTTCTACGAAGTAGGACATCATTGGTGCAAACTATGGGTCGTGCAGCACGCCACATAGATGGAGAAGTTATTTTATATGCGCACACCATGACAAAATCAATGAAAATGGCAATTGAGGAGGTTGAACGAAGACGAGAGTATCAAAAACAATACAATATAAAACATCAGATCACTCCCTATTCTGTCTTAAAGCCAATAAGGGAAACTATAGCTTCTCAAGAAGGCACGGGTGAGATATGGGATAGTGAAAAAATACCAAATGTAGAGTATATTGAAAAAAGTAAATTTGAATCTCTCACACCGTATGATAAGAAAAA
>DATDVH010000023.1:0-21847 GCA_035290045.1 Patescibacteria group bacterium
ACCAACATACGTACAACAATTTTCATTAGCAGACGGACGCATGATCAAAAGAAGTCTTGGAAGCGCATTCATTCAATTTGAAGATAAAGAATTGGCAGTGCCAGTGATTTTAGGAAGGAAAGATGATACAGCGCTTCTTGGGATCACGACACTTGAGAGCTTCGGACTCATGCTTGATCCTTTCAAGAGAAGAATTTATCAGAGTAAATTGATGATGGGATAAAAAAATCTTTATGTTTTGATTTTCTCAAAAACATGTTGTATACTTATCCTTATGAAACCAGTAATTCATCCTCAATTTTACGAAGAAGTCAAAGTAATGTGTTCATGTGGTAACTCGTTCGTCACCGGATCAACGAAAAAAGATATTCATGTAGAAGTCTGCTACAGGTGCCACCCCCTCTATACCGGAGAAAAACGATTTGTTGATACATTAGGACAAGTAGGTAAATTTCAAAAGAAACAAGAAGTAGCACAAAATTATGCACAAAAGACCGCAGGCAAAAAAAAGAAAAAAGAAATAAAAGAAACTCACCAACCCAAGACATTAAAAGAACTTTTAACAGAAGTATAAACGATAAAACTGTATTGAATTTTCCTTCATAATCCAGTATAATACCATCATGAACTCTTCATCAAAAAATGACTATACTGCCCAATCCATCACTGTCCTTGAAGGGTTAGAACCTGTCAGGAAGCGACCAGCTATGTATATCGGCACCACTTCTATAGGAGGAGTCTACCATTGTCTTGCCGAGATCGTAGACAATGCTATAGATGAAGCATTGGCAGGATTTGCGCACAACATCATTATTCGTCTGGAGAAAAACAATTATCTCACGGTTATAGATAACGGACGAGGCATCCCGATTGACGAAATACCTAAATACAAAAAATCAGCACTTGAGATTGTCATGACCAAACTCCACGCAGGAGGAAAATTTGACGGAAAAACCTACAAAATATCAGGAGGTCTTCATGGAGTGGGCGCGTCAGTAGTCAATGCATTATCAGAACATCTCATAGTTGAAGTCAAGAAAAAAGAAGGAATATACCGACAAGAATATAAATCTGGCGCACCACTGAATAAAGTGAAAATAATCTCAAATACACTCATTGATAGTCCCTTCAAGAGCGGAGTCTCCATTTCTTTTTTGCCAGACAAAACTATTTTTAAGGAAAGTATTGAACTTGCATTAAAACAAGTAAAAAAGCAGATAAAAGAACGCGCATACCTCATACCCAAAGTCACATTCACCATAGAAGATCATCGTACTAATGAAACGTACGCATATTATTTTGACGGCGGCATACTCTCCCTAATGAGAGACCTCAACAAAAATAGAAAAACCATCCACGATCCTATTTATATTAAAAAAGATGTTGACGATAAAGAAATTGAAGTCGCGATCCAATACAACGATTCTATATCAGAAACTGTACTTTCTTTTGTCAATGTTATCAACACTCATGAAGGAGGCACACATCTTACTGGATTTAAAATCGCATTGACAAAAGCAGTCAATGACTATGCGAGAAAGGAAAATATATTCAAAGATGCCAATGAATCTCTCATGGGCGAGGACGTACGAGAAGGACTCACTGCAGTCGTCTACATAAAAATGCCATCTACTCATCTGCAATTTGAAGGACAGACAAAAACCAAACTCGGCAATGCAGAAGTACAGACTATCGTACAACAAGAAGTAAATAAATCGCTTGATCAATTTTTTGAGGAAAATCCAAAAGTTACACGAGAAATCATTGGAAAGATTCTTATCTCACATAAAGCTCGTCTTGCCGCAAAAGCCGCCAAAGACGCAGTATTAAGAAAGGGAGCGCTTGATGGCATGACTCTCCCTGGCAAACTTGCGGATTGTCAGGAAAAAGATCCGAGCAAATCCGAACTCTTCATCGTTGAAGGAGATTCAGCAGGAGGTACAGCCAAACAAGGACGAAACCGTAAGTTTCAAGCAATATTACCTTTACGAGGAAAAATTCTCAACACTGAGCGAGCATATCTTGATAAAGTCCTTTCATTTAAGGAAATAAAGGATCTTGTCGTCGCACTTGGTATGGGAATTGGAGAAAATAGTACTCATGAAAAACTACGCTATCACAAAATCATCATTATGACCGACGCTGATGTTGATGGTGAACATATTCGTACTCTTATCCTGACTTTTTTCTACAGACACCTTCCTGAAGTCATGACCAAAGGACACCTTTATATCGCTCAACCCCCGCTTTATAAAATTCAATCCGGGAAAAAAATTAGCTATGCCTATTCGGATAAAGAAAAAAATACTACTATTTCCGAGTGGGCAAAAACAAGCAATCAACAACCCATGATTCAACGATACAAAGGATTGGGAGAGATGAATCCAGACCAACTTGCCGATACCACGATGGATCCTGATGTGCGCATGTTAAAACAAGTGACGATAGACGACGCAGAAGAAGCAAATAAGACGTTTACCATGCTTATGGGTGCTGAAGTACCACCGAGAAAAAAATTTATCACAACACATGCTAAATTAGCCGAACTAGATTTATAAATAAAAGCATTATAAGCATAAATATTAAAACTATATATGGAAAGAAAAAAACTAATAGCTGATGAAGGTAAAAATAATTTACCCGGTAAAGAAGGATCAACTATAAACCTAGATTATTTCCCAAAGAATGGATTGGGATTTCATGGAACATCAGATTACTTTTTAGAATCTATCCGTACTCAAGGACTTCATTTAAAAAACAAAGGAGAATGCCCTCTGAAAGATTTCAACTATTGGCCTATATTCTATAGTCATTTTGACCCTTTCAATAATGCTAAAAAAACAAAAAAAGATATAACCCCTGCGGATTTTCTAAACGGATTAGAGAGATTTATTGAGCTGGGGATAGATATAGCAAAAAATCTTGGCGGAGGAATACATGGAGGAAACAAATTGATAGTTGATCAAAAAACCGGAGAAATAATTTTAGCTCGAACAACAAAACCTTTACTCTGTGTATTTATAGACAAACAAAAACGAGGGAAAATTTCACATGCGATCGATCCAACAAAACTTATAGAATTTGTCCCTCCTGAAGATATTATTTGTCTTCAGACTCTTGAAAGCACAGAAGAGATGGCTACATTCATTAATAAAGTCACAACGAGTCTTTGTCGTACATTAAAAATTAAATTATCATAATATGAAGATACAAAAACTATCCGCGGGAAAAAAGCCGCCGTCTGAAATAAATGTTTTTATTGAGATTCCTCAAGGATCGTCTATAAAATACGAATTAGATAAAGAATCTGGAATAATCTTTGTTGATAGATTTTCCTATACCGCGATGAGCTATCCATTCAATTATGGTTTTATTCCGAACACAAAAGCTGAAGACGGCGATGCGGTGGATGTATTGGTTATCTCAAGTCATTCTGTCTATCCCGGAACAATACTCCAGTCAAGACCTATCGGTATGCTTGAAATGGAAGATGAAGCAGGGATTGACACAAAAATCATTGCGGTACCGTTCAAAAAAGTTGATCCTTTTTATTCTCACATAGAAGACATCACGGACTTAAACGATAATCTCAAAAATATGATCAAACATTTTTTTGAACATTATAAAGAGATTGAGCCGGGCAAGTGGGTGAAAATTAAAAATTTTTTGTCTAAAAAATACGCGGAGGCTACAATACAGAAAACATTGACAAAATAACACTGTAGGGAACAGGCATGCCTGTTCCCTACAAAATCGTAACGATGCACAATATCCAACCAACAGAAATATCATCAGAAATGAAACGAGCGTACCTCAACTACGCTATGTCAGTCATCGTCTCACGCGCACTCCCTGATGTGCGAGACGGTCTCAAACCAGTACACCGACGTATTCTTTTTGCTATGTATAAATTAGGACTGACCGCAGGAGCACGCTTTTCAAAATCCGCAAAAGTTGTTGGAGAGGTGCTGGGGAAATACCATCCACATGGAGATAGTCCCGTATATGAAGCATTGGTACGCATGGCACAAGACTTTTCTATGCGATATCCATTGATTAAAGGTCAGGGAAATTTTGGCTCTATTGACGGCGACCCTCCTGCCGCTATGCGATACACCGAGATAAAGCTTACTAAAATAGCTGAAGAAATGCTTTTTGATCTTGACAAAGAGACAGTACCTTTTACTCCTAATTTTGATGGGTCTCTTGAAGAACCAAAATATCTTCCTGCAAAACTGCCCAATGTACTGCTTATGGGAGCTGAAGGAATAGCTGTAGGCATGGCAACTAAAATCCCTCCACACAACCTCACTGAACTGATTGATGGGATATGTCTGATGATTGATAAAACAAATATCATAACCAATGCGCCGAATGTAACCCAATTACAATCAACGACAACTCATTCAACAAATATTACTTTTGACACGACACTTGAAGAATTACTTGCACATATCAAAGGTCCTGATTTCCCCACCGCAGGACTGATCTATGGAGCACAAGATATCCAACAAGCATATGCTACTGGAAAAGGTAAACTCATCGTACGCGCGAAAGTAACCGATGAAGAGTATGGAAAAGGAAAAACAGCTCTCATCATCAACGAACTGCCTTATCAAGTAAATAAGGCACATCTGATTGAGAAAATAGCTCATTTGGTACGAGACAAGAAAATACTAGGGATTTCAGACCTTCGCGACGAATCAGATAGAGATGGTATCCGAATCGTTATAGAACTCAAGCGAGACGCGGCTCAAAAAAAAGTCATGAATAATCTGTATAAGCATACTGAATTACAGACGAGTTTTCCCCTCAATATGGTAGTCCTTGTTGATGGCACACCACATACATTGTCTCTCAAATCAATTCTCAGTTATTACATCCAACATAGAGTTGAGATCGTTACCAAGCGATCAGAATATGAATTACGGCAAGCCAAACACCGCGCGCATATTTTAGAAGGACTTCTCATTGCTCTTGACCACATTGACGCAATCATAGAAACGATTAAAAAATCAGAAAATGAACCTGCGGCGAAAAAGAATTTGATGGAAAAATTCAAACTTTCCGATATTCAATCACAGGCGATTTTGGACATGCAGTTGAAACGACTGACAGGACTTGAACGAAATAAAATAGAAGATGAACTTGCCGTACTGAAAAAAACCATCAATTATCTCGAGACATTACTTGCAGATGTATTTAAGATATTAAAAGTTGTCAAAGATGAGCTTCTTGAACTCAGACAAAAATTCGGTGACGCACGGAAAACAAAAATATATAAATACAAACCAGGCGAATTTTCTGACGAAGAATTGATTGAAAATAAAGAAGTTATCGTCATCCTCACAAAGGAAGGGTATATCAAACAAATATCAAAAGAAACCTTCAAAGTGCAAAATAGAGGAGGTAAAGGGGTCGCTGGATTTGACACGAAAGAAGAAGATGATGTCTATTTTATCACAACAGCCATGACCCATGATTCAATACTTTTTTTTACCGACAAGGGCAAAGTGTACCAAACGCGGGTATGGGAGATACCCCAAGGATCACGCATTTCCAAAGGCAAAGCATTAGCAAATCTTATCAACATTGCGCCTCAGGAAAATATTACTTCCATATTAACGTACAATAACAAACAAACTGCAATCGGTAATCAACAACTGTACATTTTCATGTGTACCAAACTCGGCACTATTAAAAAAACCGCTCTTTCAGAATTTTTGACCATACGTGCAAACGGTATTATCGCGATACGATTAGGCGACCAAGATGATTTATGCTGGGTTAAGATAAGTGATGGCAAAAAAATGATAGTGCTTGCCACTCGTCAGGGTCAGGCGATAGTATTTCCCGAAAATAATGTCAAATCAACCGGACGAAGTAGTATTGGAGTGAAGGGAATAGAATTGGATAAAGACGACTCAGTCTCATCAATGGATATATTTAACAAGGAAGAAAAAGATAAAAAATTGCTGGTACTTTCTCAAAAGGGGGTCGGCAAAAAAACATTGGTAAAATTATTTAGACAACAAAAACGTGCTGGAAAAGGAGTGAAAATCGCCACAGTTGATCACAAAAATGGTCATATCATTTTTTCTCGTATTATTGATACCGAAGACGAAACTATTATCATCACATCGCAAAAAGGTCAAGTCGTCAAAATCCCTATGAAAAGTATCCCCACCCTCTCACGCACTGCAAAAGGCGTTATTTTAATGCGTTTTTCAAATAAAAATGATCTTGTTGCATCAGCAACATTTGTATAAATATAAATATGAAAATAAACGGAAAAGAAATAGCCGATCACATTATAAATCATCTTTCAAAAGAAGTGAAAAAGTTGAAGCGAAAACCTGCTTTTGCAGTATTTCTTGTCAAACCATCAGAAGAAAATATTTCATTTGTCAAAGCAAAAGAAAAAGCAACAAAAGCAATCAATGGCTCTTTTCACCTCATTCGTACCAATACAGTACCTACTTTTGAAAAATTTGCAAACAAGATTAAGAACACTGCAGAAGACCGTGCAATAAGCAGTATAATCATCCAACAACCTCTTCCTTCATCACTCTCAACTGATAGCCTCTATGATTATATTCCCCATGAAAAAGAGATTGAAGGACATAAGAAAAAATCATATTTTTACCCTCCTATCGGACTTGCAGTATTCACCATCTTAAAATATATTTATCAACCAGGTAACAAAAAAAATATTAAAGAGCTTATGGTTGATATGAAAAAAGATAGATTGTTTTTCAAACGTGTACTCAAGCGAAAAAAAATAGTACTTATTGGACGAGGGACTACTGGAGGTAAACCAATTGCTCAGATTTTTACTGAGGCAAAAATCAATTTTATCAATATTCATAGTCAGACTCCACACGCCGAATTTTTTGAGAAAGAAGCCGATATTATCATATCTGCAGTAGGTAGGAAAGTAATCAATCCAAATGACCTTAAAAGTGGTGTCATACTGATAAGCGTTGGCATACGCAAGGAAAACGACGTATGGAAAGGGGATTATGATGAAGATGAAGTGAAAAATATCGCAGGCTTTTATACACCTACTCCTGGTGGTATCGGTCCTCTTGACATCGCCTACCTCATGCATAATCTCGTTGAATCAACCAGAGTGCAGAAATAATTACGCATATTTTTTATTGCTTAAAAAGCTTCAAAAACACTTCTTTTGGTATCTCAACACGCCCGATTTGCTTCATCATTTTTTTACCCTTTTTTTGCCTGTCAAGAAGTTTATCTTTCCGACTTCTATCACCGCCATAGAGTTTTTGAGTAACGTCTTTACGAAACGGGACAATCCGTTCGCTCGCAATAATTTTTCCCTTGTATTGTGCCTGAATTTTTATCTCATATTGTTGGCGAGGGATAAGATCGCGAAGACGTTGGGTCAACAGACGTCCTCGTTCATATGCTCGCTCCGCAACGACAAATTCTGAAAACTCCTCAACTGGTTCACTATTCAATAATAAAATAAGCTTATCTGCTTCAACTGACTGATACCTGATAAACTCCCAATCAAGAGAGGCATACCCTGATGTGATGGTTTTAAGATGATCATAGAAAGAGGTAATAAGCTCAGAAAGCGGCATCTCATAGGAAAGGTAGACATGTGATTTATTATCCATAGTGATAAATGTCCCACGAGACTCTTCGCACAACTGCATTACAACACCAGTGAATTTTTGCGGAGTAACGATAGTAATCCTCGCAATCGGTTCACTATATTCATACCTTCTGGATGAAATTATATTGACGTCTACGATATTTTTTTTGTACTCCACTGTGGGAGGAGTCAATACAAGACTCACACCAAACTCACGCTCCAATCGTTCACGCACCACGTCTGCGTGAAGAAGACCTAAAAATCCAACTCGCAGACCTGAACCTAAGGCAGTACTATAAATCTGTTCATAGGTTAATGACGCGTCATTCAATGTTAATTTCTCCAACGCCTTTTTTACATCTTGATACGCGTGAGGATCAGTGGGAAAAAGAGACGCATACACCATAGGTTTGACTGTTTTATATCCAGGGAGGGGAGGTTGCTTTTGTGAAAGATCACACATGGTATCTCCCACACGCACCATGTGAATATCTTTAAGATTGGTAACCACATATCCTATCTCTCCCTCAACAAGTCGCACTTTTTTCGTCAATTCAGGAGTAAAAATGCCGACTTCCAATACCTCAAATTCAGCTTGAGTCGCATACAATTTTACTTTTACTCCTTTTTTAATCTCACCTTCAAAAACCCTAACAAACGCAATGACGCCACGATATTGATCATAGTATGAATCAAAAATTAAAGCGCTCAATCCTAAATCCGAAGCTCTATATAAATGCGAATCATTAAAATCTAAATAATTTAAACTGTTCTGTTTTGTATTTTTAGGATGAGGTATTTTTTCAACCACAACTTCAAGCAAATTTTCCACATTCTGACCAGTTTTTGCAGATATCTCATATACATCAATCAATGCAACTCCAAGAAATTCTGCGAGTTCTTTTTTGGTATTGTCCACATCAGCTCCCGGCATATCAATCTTATTCACACACGGGATAATCACTTTATCAAGACTTATTGCCTTGTATCCGTGAGCGATGGTTTGCGCTTGCATGCCCTGCGTCGCATCAACCAAAAGTATCACTCCCTCAACACACGCAAGGGTGCGCTCCACTTCATAGGAGAAATCAACATGTCCAGGAGTATCTATAAGGTTTAAAATATATCCATGGTATTCCATCCTTACTGGCGCTAATTTTATAGTTATGCCTCGTTCGCGAGAGATGGGATTTTGATCAAGCACCTGTTCCTGATGTTTGCCTTTTACCACAACTCCTGTAATCTCAAGCAGACGATCGGCAAGGGTAGATTTCCCATGATCCACATGGGCTATGATAGCAAAATTACGTATATTGTTCATATTTAGCTTATCCTATTTTATCAAATACGACAATTTCTATCCGTTATATTATCCTGTACAAATATGTACAGGATAGATGTCTAATTGAAGCAGGAGAGAACGCTTT
The DNA here is from genome assembly GCA_035290045.1 of Patescibacteria group bacterium. Taxonomy (GTDB): domain Bacteria; phylum Patescibacteriota; class Microgenomatia; order UBA1406; family HO2-37-13b; genus DATDVH01. Next base: position 9,052 of record DATDVH010000023.1, read on the forward strand.
TTCACACAAATGATTTGGCTTTGCTCTGGCGTATCAACTATAGAAATACTCTTTATACCACCTTAACGACGAGATCCAGCGTATAGAAACTTCGCTTCAAAAACCCTAAAAGAAATAATAAATTCTTAAACCCGTTTATATATCCTCACCACTGGATGGTCAAAGACACTCCATGTCTCCTCTGCGTTCTCATCAGGAAACTCAATAATCTTTTTGCCAAAAAACTCTATACGAGGATATGAAGTAAACTCAGCGACTTTTTGAAATCCTAAATCACCGTCAAATAACTTTTCATAATACTCTGCTAACGCCGGATACTGTGTTTTTGGATGATTTTTGAAAATGCGCCGAGAGGGGACAAAAATATAATCTACTCTTGCTAAATGTTCTTTTAGTGCTAGTTGCAACTGAACATTCTCATCCAAATCATAAAAGTTAAACGGAATGTAATTGTAGTTTACTTTTTGATTTTTTATTTTTGATTTTTTATTTTGAAATGGTATATCAATCACATTTGCCGTTTCCGATAAAATATACGATCCTTCTGGAATGTTCTTATGTATCCAATCTGACGCGATAAAACGCACATCGGGATTTTGATAAATGGCAAGATATGCTATACCAGGAATTAAAAATGTAAAAAAGAAAGCGTAAAATATACAGTAAATAATATACAGGTGAATTCTTGACTCCCGAAAATATCTTTTTACATGCTCAAAACATGAATATAAGAATAACACCGCAAAAACTGACAATAAAGGCAACGCAGGCGCCATAAAGCGCGTCCACTTGACATACAAAAAACTCACGGATATAAAATATATCAAAAACGCGCACCGCAGTAAACTAATTTTTCTGTCTCTCCATGGCAAAAAAATAAATCCCAACAAAGCGAAAAGATACTGTATCCAACCCAGCGAATACGGAAAAACCTTATTCATCTGAAATAGAATCGGAGTAACATTTTCAAATTGTCGGGTATAGAAAACTTTTGTTTTACCTATCGCAACGGCTGATTCGTAATTCATACTCCCTAAAAAATCATTCAATGAAATCAGATTGTGCGGAGAGAAAAACAATGAAAAAAAAGCGGTCAACAATAAAAAAGGAGAAATAAAAAGGAAAAAGTTTTTGCGTGTAGATTTTGAAAAAAGAACTGCAAGAGGCGGAATGATAGAAAAAATGAAAGAAGACATTTTCGTCGCGATTGCTAACCCCGAAAAAAGCGAAAGAAACACAGTCGCGATCCACTCCAATTTATTAAATAATTGCAGTGAATAATAAATAATTAAAGTATACAACAACATCAAAAGCGACTCTGTTGTGCCAAAGTGGGCAAATTGGATGAAATAAGGTTGAAAAATAAAAAATAAAAAATAAAAAATAAAAGATAAAAAAGATACTTCCTTAAATAATAGACGAATTATTTTCATCAAAACAAACACTGTCGCCACCGATGCTATTGCAGAGATGATCCGTAAACTCATCACCGCCTCAAAAAAACTAATCGGTAAAAATAACTTTTGAGCAACAAAATGATAGATTTGAATCAATATATATCCAAGATATAAGGGAAACTGTCCGTATGCAAAAAAATGAGGATTAAAGCAGTTTTGAATTTTGAAATTTGGATTTTGAATTTCGCAATTCAATCTTTGAATTGAAACTGCCATATTGCGCTCATCAGGATGCATGGGGTAGGGCAATCCCCAATCAAGTCCCACAAAACAAGTATATAAAAGAAGAAGAAAAATCCCAAAAACGATCACTTTTTTCATTCTTTACATTATACGGAATTTGTTTTTCATTATTACCTTGACTATCTGCTTGAATGTTTTATTCGATTTCATTCGTTAAAAGAGTCTCGTTTTAATGATCGCAGAGGAAACTCACCACTTGAGGTTGATGAATTAGCTAAAATCAATACAGTGCCAAAAAAATCTTGAAGAAAACTACACCTTAATTTTATACTTCTTCGTCACTATTTTTCCAGAAGCAAGCTCAATGGTTGCCTCAAAACGAGCATTTTTGATACTGGGATGATAGCGGCAAACTCCTGAAGAACAGGTACCAAAGAGAAGTTCTCGGGTAATATTTTTTCCCGCCGATGCATCAACCGTGCCTGAGACACCTTCATCTTTTCCATCGGTTTGATAAATAAGTGTATACGTTATATTTTTTGCTTTTTTCAAGTTGTTAAAATAGACTCTCAAGGCTTTGCGATCCTTACGAAGTTTCGGAGATATCCCAACGCTTAAAGAAACTGTAGAAGCTTTTTTTGTAGTGGTTTTACTGACGGCTTTTTTCGCCTGTGGAAGAGTCTTTGCATCAACCAATACAGCAAAAATGAATATATAAATAAAAAATATAAAAAATAAAAGATAAAATATAAAAAATATCCTTTTTTTTCTCATAAATATATGATACTCTATAGATAACTGTTTTTGTCAAGTATTTTAAGATATAGACTGTATCATAGTATGATTATGAATAAAAAAATAATAGGCATTATCCTTATCACAATCGTTATTGTCACTCTTGTCGCGGTTGGAAAAGGACTATCTAACAATCCAAAAAAAGAGACTGTAGTTGAACCAGTTCTGAACATAGTAGATGAACTACCTACACAAACTCCTCAACCTGAGGAGATAAAAACATATACCGATCCTGCTGGTTTTACCTTCCGATATCCCTTGGACGTTACAGTCGTTTCTAAAAAAACTAGTGATGAAACGTTCTATTCTGATATTGATATCACCTCAGACTCGCACGAAGGAAACATTCAAATCAGAGTAAAAGATACAACGCTGACGACTATTAAAGACTGGATGAAAAAAGAAAACTTCAAACCACTCACTAATGAGATAAAAAAAATTGAGTTTGCCGGACTGACCGCAACTCAATTCACTGACAATGGCAAAAGCATCACCGCAATCATTGATCAAAAGATACTTTTCACTATCAGCACTGACTTACAAAAAGATGATGCATTCTGGAAAAATATAAATGATACCATCGTCTCATCATTTGTATTTGCTACTACAGAGGAAAAAATAACCACTCTAAAACAAAATTCTACACCATCTACAGACGGAGCTTCAGATGAGATAGACGGAGAGGTAGAGGAGATCGTTGAATAAGCATATTTGACTAAAATGTTATGAAAAAACTTCTTAAGCTCATCTTAGGTAATACTTTTACTCAAGGCAGCCTGTTTCTCACTTTCTCAACATTCATAGTCTACATCTCAAATTATATATTCAATTTCCTTATAGGGCATTATCTGGGACCTGTAGGATTTGGAGAGATCACATCGTTATTTTCCTATCAATATATCAGTATGGTTCCTATCTTAGTATTGACAACCATAATCATACAAAAAATAGGCGGATCGGAAAACCCTTATTCAACGTGTAAAGATGTAGAATACCTTTTTTGGAATAAAATAAAAAAATGGTGGTGGATTGGTCTTATAGGAGCTGTCATTTTGCCTTTTCTTCCCAATCTTACCAATCTATCACCTCTCGTTAGTCTCTCTTTATTCCCTCTTTTTATACTCGGATTTTTTACGTCTTTTTATACAGGAGCACTGCAAGGACTGCATCTTTTTTTTGCTTTTTCAGCCATTGCTATAATCGCGGCGTTTGTGAAGCTCCTCGGAGCAGTCGCAGTCGCATTCAATATTGACGGAATAACTATTATTATTGTTTTTCTTTTAACCTCCTCATTGTACACCTGTATCGCAAGTTATAGAAAATATAAACATGTTGTACACAAAAAAAACCCACATACGAAGTCATCTCTAAATTATAGTCTCATTGCTCTTATTAAAAATCGCCACACTTATTACACGCTTTTTTCTGTTCTTTCTCTTACTTTTTTTAATAATGCTGACGTCATTTTCGTTAAAAAATATTTTTCTGCATTTGATTCAGGTATTTATAATGCGTGGTCACTGTTTGCAAAAATTATTTGGTATGTACTTACTCCTCTGTTGTTGATAAGTTTTATCTATTTTTCAAACAAAAAAAAATATATATATCATAGTAAAATATTTATTGGAGTTTTATTGTTTATTTGTATCGTAGGTATACTCAGTTATGTTGGATATACTTTCCTATCTCCATGGCTGAGTCTTTTTTTACTCGGCGAAAAATTCATCACTGTCAATCCTTATTTATCAAAAGCCGCATTATTTGGTACTTTTTATAGCATAATAGTATTTATAAATAATTATTTTTTAGCAAGAAAAAATCCAATGGTATTGCTCATGCCAATTCTTGTCATTTTATATTGCAGTATGTTATTTACTCTTAAAAAGAGTATTCCCTCAATAGTCCAATTTAACCTTACGTTTTCTTTTATCGCAGTCATAATCCATATAGGGGCATATATACAACAATCGTTAAAACAAACATCTTAAAAATTATCTCATAGTCTCATATTTTTTGTTACAATAAAACACATGAACGGTATAAAAAGAAACCTAAAATCATTATGTCTATTTTGGAGATATAGAGAACTGCTCATCAATCTTACTCACCGAGAAATCGCTCAACGATATAAACAATCAATATTAGGATACGCATGGGTCATACTGAATCCTCTTTTTCAATTATTAGTTATGAATTTTGTATTTTCAACTATTTTAAAAATACCTTCGCTGAATGTTCCATTTATCATTTTTCTCTCGGTCGGATTATTGCCATGGAACCTTTTTACCCAAACTCTTACTTCATCGACAACCATGCTTGTTGCAAATAATACGCTTATCACTAAAATCTATTTTCCTCGCGAGATTTTGGTCTATGCCACTATGATTGCGAAAATCGTTGACTTTCTTTTTTCGTGTCTCATATTAGTCATTTTTTTAATTATTTTCAAAATTCCGCCAACAATCATGTTATTATGGCTTCCATTTATTTTTGTCATTCAATTTTTTTTCACAGCTGGGCTTGCACTCATACTTGCATCATTTAATCTTTTTTACCGTGATATACAATATATGCTCTCGTTTCTTCTTATATTATGGATGTATATGACTCCTATTCTTTATCCTGTTGAAATAATACCTTATAGATTCAAGTTCGTTCTTTCACTCAATCCTATGGCAGTGATCGTGAATGCCTATAGACAAGTAATAATTGGAGGAAGTATGCCCAATATCATCAACTTAAGTATTGGATTTTTGACTTCTCTCATAGTTTTCTTAGTAGGATATAGTCTATTTAAAAAATTAGAAGGAGAATTTGCCGACTATGTCTGATACTACATCAATCGCTATCCAATGCAATAATGTCAGTAAAACCTATAACCTGCACAAACAAAAAACATTTAAAGAATTTATACCTGCACTCTTCTCTGGAAAACAAACGCGGCATAAATTTCATGCATTAGATGTAATACAGTTTTCCGTAAAAAAAGGTGAATCCATAGGAATCGTGGGAAAAAATGGTTCAGGAAAGTCAACACTGCTCAAACTCATAGCAGGAGTAACCCAACCAACAAAAGGAACTATCAAAATAAATGGCAGAATCGCTCCACTTATAGAACTAGGCGCAGGATTTCATCCCGATCTTACCGGCAAAGAAAATGTATTTTTGAACGGATCAATACTCGGATTTAAGAAAAAGGAAATGGATACACTCTACAAGCACATCGTTGATTTTGCAGAGTTGTGGGAATTCATGGATCAACCGATTAAATTTTATTCATCAGGAATGTATATGCGGCTTGCCTTTTCAGTCGCGGTCGCTGAGACTCCTGATATTTTACTTCTTGATGAGATACTTGCAGTCGGAGATGTACAATTTCAGAAAAAATGTTTCTTAAAAATTAAGGAATTTCAAAGAAAAGGAACCACCATACTATTAGTTACTCATAATACGATTCAAACCGAACACTACTGCCAGAAAGCATTAGTTTTACACAGTGGTAAGCAAATCTTCTTTGGACCAGTTAAACAAGCTATTGAAACCTATGCACAAAGTACCGAATAGTCAAATAACCTGTATCATTCCTACGTTTACAAATACCAAAGGACTTATCACCCTCGTTTCTTTTTTAAGAAAAATTGATTGTTATATAGTCATCATTGATAATGATTCTACTCAAGAAAAAAAAGATTTTTTTAAACCTCTTGAAAATCATGTTGCGTACCTTCCTCAAAAAGAAAATAAAGGTTTTTCAGCATCAATCAACAAGGGAACAGAATATGCTCAAAACGAATGGCTTGCTATCCTCAATGATGATATTGAGATTAACGATCAAGCACTCTTTAACAAACTGATCAACTATGCTCAGAAAAACAATCTCTGTGCGACAACTCCAGTACTTGTCAAACCAAATGGAAAGGTTGAAAACTATGGTTATCAAGTGCTTCCATGGGGAAAAATCAAACTTATTACTCATTATGATCCGTTACATACCAATTCTGATTATCTTGATGGTTTAACCGCCGCATGCCTTTTGATTAAAACAGAAATTTTTAAGAAAATTGGCGGTTTTGATGAACGATTTTTTGCGTACCTTGAAGATGTTGATCTATTTTTACGGCTTAAAAAAAAGGGTAAGAAATTTGGCGTATGCGGCACAATATCAGTCGTTCATAATCATATGACCACATCTATACACATGGGCAATTTTAAGCAAAAACAGGATTTTAAAAACTGGATACGAATTATCATAAAACATTGGGATAGAAAAACAGTAGTTAAAAATTTTCCAAGTATTTTTATTGAACGATTGCGCAACATCTCTGGAATTATAAAACAATTATGAATATTGCTTTTGAAATAAGCACGCTTATCACCGCTTCAGGATCATTTGGCGATAAGTCTGGAGTATATCGCTATACATACGGACTCATCACCTCACTCTACTCACTTCTCCAAAAAAAAGATAACCAATCTACTATTGTGCTTTTTTCTTTTAATCATAGTTTACTCAGATACCCGCTCAATACAGAGATACTTAAATTTTGCAATCAAAAAAATATTATATTTATAAAAAAAATACCGCGCGTAAAAAGAGACGACATCACAATGTCAGAATTATTGTATCTTTCTTTTTTCAAACATACTGCAAAAATTATTAACACTTTTATTCCGATAAAATTAATGTATGAAAACTATATATATACTGTGCAACATAAAATGTATGTGCGTTTTTTGACACAACAATTAAAAAAATATCATGTAACTCATATTTTCCATTCACAGACTGGATTTTATCCCATGAAAACATTTAAAAATATTACTACCATCTATGATCTTACTCCTTTTTTGTTAAAGGATTTTCACCGGGAAGAAACATTAGATCTTCAAAAAAGAAAAATTATATTTACCCTACGAGACTGCGATGGCATCATAGCAATCAGTAAATCAACCAAAAAAGATATGATATCTTACTCAAAGAATTTTTTAAGAAAAAAAATCGTGATCGGCTATCCCGGGCTTGATCACATATTCAACTCATCGCAATCAACCAAAAATACTCCCAATTTTGATATGCTCAAAAACGTTTTCAACAAAAATTGCAATGGTATTGAGAGAAAAAAATATATTCTGTATTACGGCACTTTTGAACCGCGTAAAAATCTTCCTTACCTTGTTCAAGCATTTTACGAATTGCAAAATAATCAAGAAATTCCTATAGATTTTAGATTGATCTTCACAGGAGGAGCAGGATGGGGGAATGTAAAAAAAAATATAGCCAATTATTTACAAGAAAACTACCCAGAAAACCAAAATAAAACTATTTCCGTGCTTGATTATATCAATGATAAATATCTACTTCTTTTTATTCAAAACGCATATGCAGTCGTATACCCCAGCCTCTATGAAGGTTTTGGCCTTCCAGTATTGGAAAGTATGTCACTTGGTATACCGGTGATATGTTCAGACACTTCATCACTTCCTGAAGTCGGAGGAAATGCGGTATCATATATTGATCCGTATGATTTTTTTGATCTCAAGAATAAAATAAAACATCTTGTCAACCATCCAGAATATGCACACACATTATCTCAAAAAGGCATTATACAAAGCAAAAAATTCACGTGGGAAAAAACAGCAAAAAAAATCTATACATTTATGCATGATTTATAATCTGTATGGTTATCGGAATAGATATCTCAATGCTTGTCTATCAAGGATCAGGAGTCGCCACGTACACGTATAATCTTGCAAAATCACTGCTGAAGTATGACAAAAAGAATGAATATCGTTTTTTTTATTCGTCATTACGAAGACCTAAACATTTTCCCTATCTTCAAGAACTAAAAGAAATGGGGGGTAAAATATACGATCATCGTTTTCCACCAAAAGTACTCAAGCTCTGGTGGAATAGATTTCACATAATTCCAGTTGAATGGTTTATTGGAAGGGTTGATATTTTTCATTCTTCTGATTTCCTACGACCTCCGTTTCTTAAAGGAACTAGAGGAATAACAACAATCCATGATTTGACATGGAAAAAATTCCCGCAGTTTCATACTCCAGAGATCGTAAAAGCACACGAAAAAAAACTAAAACTGACGATTGAATTAGACGACATAATCATCGTTGATTCTGATAAAACAAAAGAAGATTTGCTCTATTATTATCCCAATAGTAAAAATCCTATTTACACTATTCCTCTCGGAGTTGATCAAAAGTATTTCGCGCGTCATTCCAAAAAAAACATTCAAAGAACAATGAAAAAATACCTTATAAAAAAACCCTACTTACTCTATGTTGGAGCAATAGAACCACGAAAAAATATTGTAACATTGATCAAATCATTTAAAAAAGTGCTGATGGATAAGCCTGAATATTATCTTGTGCTTGCAGGACGAGCTGGATGGAAAAATGAAGATGTCTTCAAAGAAATAAATAAATTAAAATTAGAAGAAAAAATAATCTTTACAGGTTTTGTGAATGAAAATGATCTTTCATCGGTATATCAAGGAGCATCAGTATTTGTATATCCCTCTTTATACGAAGGATTTGGACTTCCCCCTCTTGAAGCGCTTGCATCAGGGATACCAACGATTGCATTTAATTCTCCAAGTATGCATGTTAATTTTACTTTGAAGATTGATAAGGATCATCTTGCCAGACTAATACTAAATTTAATAGAAAGAGCTCTCTTGCCAAAAATAAAAATTCCGCTCTGGAAGGAAACGGCAATAAAAACTCTAGAAACCTACTCAAAAATTATTCAAGACTGATTTTTCTAACATCTACCGCAAGATCGCGATCATCAAAACTTAAACCTAACGTTTTGGGATTATACAGATGGTCAAATACAAGTTTTATATTGAGAACTTCATTTTTATAAGTCCCAATAGTAAAAATATATTCATCCCATTGAGTATCTATTGATTGCTCGCTGATTTTCTTTTCATTGACATATACGGTCATTGTTTGAGGTTTTTTCAAAGTTACTGTTTGAATATGTAAGGTAGTCACAGAATTTTTTCTTGCCACAAGTCTCATGGTTGCACTTTTTGCATTGATCCATCTATGTTCATCTTCGCGAACGCTCCAGCCGGAAATAAAAAGACTGTCCTGATGCTCGCCGGTTTTAAAATCAATAAAATGCAAAGAGACCTTTGATTCAAGCAAACACTCATCAGAATCACACGCTCTCACCAGTTTGTAATATTCATTCTCCCATGTGGTATTTTTAGCTAAAATCATCGCAGGCTTGCTATACAAACTGTATTTTGAAATCAAAATAAGACTGCTGTCAGGAATAAATTTTTCTAATCTGCTAAAATTATCCGCCGAATAGATTTTATAATCAGAATTTAAAAAATAATCCGTCCATATTTTTGACCAATAGTTTTGAGAACCTATGATAATAGACTGCATATATATCGGCTCCTGTATATTTTGTTTTTTTATCTCCTCCAAAGAAATAAATGATGTATCAACTGTAATCCGCTCACGGACAAAACGCCGCATAAGCGCCAATCCAAAAAAAATTTCCAGACCGATAAGAATAAAAATTATAAAAAAAAATTGTTTTTTTCTTCTTAAGATTTCACCCATTCCCACAGCAAATAACATAAGCAAAAGAGGAAGGGTATAGGTTACGACACGATTGAAAGCGAAAAAATTTTGATTCACTATTGACAACCAAATATAAAATAATATATACACAATCATAAAACTTACGGTTATCAGCTTTTTTTTTGACACATGCAAGCCGAGTATTATTACGGCAATAACCGCCATGCTTACAACTAACGCAGTAAATACGGGAAGCGGTTCAAAAGAATGAATACTGTAAAAACCCATCATTTCAAACGGATTGGCATACGGCAATTCTTTTCTAAAAAGATTCCATCCTATCACCGCTTTGGTAAATGTGACTTGGGGCATATCAACAACAACCTGATTAATAACAGACACCGAGCTTATTAAAAAAACCGTCAAACCGATTTTTATTAACACGCGCCAGTAAGCGGCATACTGTTTTTGCAATAAAAACCTGAATATTAAAAGAATTCCCAAAGGAACTAAAACAAAAAAAATTGATTCATGATAAGAAAAATACAAAACGGCAAAAGCAATGCTTATTATAATGTCATGCTTGTTTATGTATTTATTTTTTTCATCATCGCTGAAAAAATATGAAAAAAATCCGATAATCAAAAATAATTCTATCCCCCAGAAAAGAACCTGTCCGAAGAAATTATGATATACCATATATAATAAATTCGCATTAAACCCGAACAATATAAACGCAAAAACCATTACAATAGTTGAAGGTTTATAGATTAATTTTATTAATACATGAAGTAACGGTAAGCAGAGAACAAATAAAATCGCCTGCAGGAGATATTCAAGCTGATACCCTTTGAGATTGAGAACCGAAAGAAAAAAAGACAACAGCATAGGACTTCCCCAGCGGTATCCTCCGGCGATAAGATTTCCCACGCCAAGATATCGCTCCTTTAACGAAACTTGATTTGTTCGGAAAAATTCATTGATGCTATGATTGACAAGATAATCTCCCGTTAAAGCATATATCGCCGGATCGTTATTTCCCAAAGAAATTGTCGTAAGGTATTTCTCATGACGCAAGAGAGGATAAGAAGCAACGGTAAAAACCATGAGCATTAAAAAACCAATATATAAAACTTCTTTGAAGCTTATTACAAATTTTAAAGAAGTTTTGAAAATTACAAATACGTCAAGAAAGAGTAGTAAACCTATGAGAACAGGAGAAACAACAAATACCGACATACCTGCTAAACTAAAGATAACTAAAGTAAAAATCAAAAAAATAATGGCAACCCAGGGAATAAGCCAAAATGAATATTGACGCAAAGAACTCGGCAGTATAAGCAATGTCAATCCGTATCCTAAAATATACAGAATTGCAATAATTGCAACCGTATAAAGAAAAATATTCAACATATTTACTTTTTTATTAATTTTTCCAGATCGTCGGCATAGGGAATCTTTTCAATCTTACCAAGTTTATAATATTCGTTTTCCCATAAAATAGTTTTGAAGTGTAGTTTTTTTCCTTGGTATTCAACAATATCTTTTTCCGCCAAAACCGTATATTCTTCCGGCAACGACGGTATTTCCGTAGGAAAATTTTGACTGGTAATAATGAGCCGATCCATCAAGAAATATTCCCGCCACAACCTCTTCCACAAATCATATTCGCCCAAGAATACATCCGCGGTATAAAACGGCTGGGGAATATTTTTTGCAGAATTAAGCTCTTCCAAAGATATAAGCGCTTTATCAACAACCCGCATATGCCAATACATTTGGTAGGTAGTGCGATACGCAGATCGCGCGATTAAAATGAAAACAATCGCAATGACCACATATTTAAAATTCTTATGAAAGAAAGATAACACATAGATAACTCCGCTGGTAAAAAGTATAGGATAAAGAAATAATGAATAAGTGATAGCGCGATGATAAGTAAAAAAATTTGGGAAAATAAAACGCAATCCGATATAAACTATTAAAAATGTAAGTAAGTATGCAAGCAGGACAAGGGAAGATTTTAATTTTTTGAAACCTATCCACCAAATCATGACAATAGGAATACTTACAATGAAATCAATTAGTACGGGAAGGTCTTTAGAATAATACAGATTATAAAAACCCATAATTTCAAGGGGCGTTGCATACGGTATATTCTCCCACCCTATAAATGCCGACCGTGTGGAAGATGCGATTATTTTTATATTCTGCTCTACGGCGGTTCCGAATGTATACGGATTAATCACAAAAGCTAACGCGCATATTTTCAGAAATCGTACCGTATAAATAATATTTTTGTTTCTTAAAGCATGCAAAACAACGGCAATAATAAGAGGAACAAACGCAAACGCCAGTCCTTCGGGATATATTGTTGTAATAGAAGATATAGACAATGCTATAAGAAGATCAAAAAAATTAAAATGCAAAGACGCATCAACGCTCTTAAAGTATTCATATATCAAAAGAAATAGCACTATATATATTCCTGAAAAAAGAAACTGGGTAAAAAAAACATTGTAAACCATGTATAACATGGTTGAATTAAAAGCAAACGTAAAAAAAATCAACAGCATAAGAAACTTTCCTCCTTTTGCCATCATTCGTTTTACCAAGATGTATACCAGAGGAAACGAAAGAACAAAACTCAAAACCAGCAGTATGAAATATACGGCATACGCCCTGATTCCCAACACGCTTGCAATAAAACTCAAAACCATAGGACTTCCCCAGCGGAATCCTCCGTGTAGTAAATCACCGGTCGCCAATAAATACGGTTTGTAATGCTCAAATAATTT